>CANESA010000009.1 GCA_947440735.1 Candidatus Nanopelagicaceae bacterium | reverse complement strand
TAGGTTTTTCAGAGAAGTAGAGAGTTACACCTTTTGACGGCGGTTAACTAGCCACGATCCAAGCATCACAAGGGGAAGACCAATTCCAATACCCACTGTAATTGGCTCACTCAGGATGATTACTCCTAAGACAACTGCAATGGCTGTATTCCAATATGTCACAACCGATGCACGGGTAGGACCGATATCTGCCATGAGTGTGAAGAAGAAGGCGAATGCGATACCGGTGGAGAAGATTCCAAGTGCGATAACAGAGTACGTGGCTTCGCGTGAGACGGTGTGATCTGGCCAGAGAGCGATAGTAAATGGCAGATAGAAAATTGCAGTCAGTACCATCGCAACAGCGTTAATCGCGATTCCAGAGACATCAGGGAGTTTGTTGCGAATCATAATGACCGCGTAGGCATAGGCAATGGCTGAAACGATCACCATCAGAATAGAAAGTGGATCTGATGAACCGGTGAGAGTTTCAATGCCCACGATAAGAACAACACCAAGAAATCCAATACTGATTCCGACGATGCGATTTGCTTTGAGAGCATCTTTATCACCTTGGAAGTAGGTAATGAGGTTCGACCAGATAGGAACGGATGCGATGAGCAAGCCAGCAAGTCCTGAAGAAATTTTCTGTTCGGCGGTTCCAATAAGAATCCATGGAATTACCATTTCAAGGAGGGCGTAGACGGCTACATATTTAATTCCGCGGAAAGCACCAAAGATTGATCGATCTCTTATTGCAAGCGGGATCAAAATAGCTGCACCGATCAGAACGCGGCCGAAGACAACTATTGCTGGTGCGTAACCATTTTCCTCATCGACTGCGACCTTGATAAAGAGATAAGGAATACCCCATAGAACACCAACGAGTGCAAAGATCAGCGCGCTTTTACGTGACATATCGATGCGATCCCTTAGGTAGACGCCGCGTTAATTGAGGACGCTGCGATAGAGGGCAATTGTAGCTGTGGAATTAACTGTGACTTAGGAAGCATCTCTTTGATCCAGCAAATATTTTTACGAGTTTTTTGAAGCTGGGAGACAAGCTCTTCAAACTCTGCACCAATACCTGCCTCATCAGCACTTCCGGCACATAGGACAATACCCTACTCATCTGGAACCTGCGACCAGGCTCGGAGAAGATGCGCCAAGCCTTTTTGTCGAGTGATGCGACCAACGAAGATCGCATATCACCCGTTAAATCCAAAACTTTGCGCAACGGATGGGTCATCTATTGGAGACCATTCCTGAGTGTCAACACCATTTCTAATGGTGGCGTTGTTGTTGTTGGTAAAGGTGTACGCGTTACCAATTAACCGTTGCATCACGAAGTATTCTGTACTTTTCTAATACCGCAGGAGTCGCAGCTGCTTCTATATGCATCGCTTTTCCTAAATCCCACACAGGTGGTGTATCTCCACCAAGAAGCGCCCATGCCGCTTGCTTGGCTGCACCATCGGCAACATATTCACCAGCGGGAGGAATCACTACAGGGCGTCCAAAGAGTGCAGATGCAATCTGACCCACTGCAGGATTCTTTGCAGCGCCTCCAATAATGAGAACACGTTTAATGTCGACACCGAGATCCTCAAGTGCCGCAACCGCATCCGCTAGACCAGACAACATTCCCTCGATCATCGCACGAGCGATATCTGCAGGATTTGAGTTTGCAATGTTCATTCCGGAGAAGACACCAGTTGCGTTTGGACGATTAGGTGTGCGCTCTCCTTCAAAGTAGGGGAGAAGAGTTAAACCATGTGCACCAGGAACGGAAGAGAGTGCAAGGGCTCCAACTTCGTCATGAGTCTTACCAAGAATTGTTGTTGCAGCATCGAAGATGCGAGCAGCGTTGAGTGTGCAGACAAGTGGCAAGAAGCGACCCGATGCGTCGGCAAAACCTGCGACAGCTCCATGTGAGTCGTGCGTGGATGTAGTTGAGACTGCAAATGCTGTGCCGCTTGTTCCAAGTGAGATGACGACATCACCGGGTTCTGCCTGAACACCGAGTGCTGCACCTGCATTGTCACCCGCGCCCGGGGCAATTGGAATACCTGCAGTGGTTGTGCCACCAAATGTTGATGGAGCAATAATTGAAGGTAGATAAATCTCACGATCTGAAAGAAGAGCTTTGGCAAGAATATCTCTGCGATAGGTCGAACTCTTTGAATCAAAGTATCCAGTTCCTGATGCATCGCTTCTATCTGTAAATAGTTTTGAAAAATCTTTTCCACCTTGTAATTGCCAGGAGAGCCAATCGTGTGGGAGCGCTATCGAATGAACGCGATCGGCGTTCTTCTTTTCATTCTCTGCCATCCATCGCACCTTTGATGCGGTGAAGGATGCGACTAGTACAGAACCAACAGCATCTGCTATTGCCTGGTTGCCACCCATCTCAGAGTTGAGTGTCTCGGCTTGCGCAGCAGAGCGATTGTCATTCCAAAGTAATGCAGGGCGAATTACTTCACCGGATTCATCTAGCGCAACCATTCCATGTTGCTGTCCGCCTACTGAGATTGCGGCAACATCATCGAGGCCGCCAGCTTGTGCAATAGCAAGATCGAGTGCGCTTTTCCAATGGATCGGATCAACTTCGGTTCCATCAGGATGTGG
This sequence comes from Candidatus Nanopelagicaceae bacterium, assembly GCA_947440735.1. The sequence continues at coordinate 10,590 of CANESA010000009.1, read as the reverse complement.
TGCACGTCCCTCACGTACCAACTCGCCAGTATCTGCTGCACGAATCACAATTTTTACCGACTGAGTCGAGGAATCTACGCCTGCGATGAGTTGATTAGCCATGGGGCAAGGCTAGACTGTCCCCGTCAACGTTGACCACTCTTTGGCTTATCAAATAAGCCCACTTTCTACTTTTGGAGTTTAGACAAATGCGTATTGGTGTACTTACAGGTGGCGGAGATTGCCCAGGACTAAATGCTGTTATTCGTGCTGTAGTCCGCAAAGGTGTTAAGGAGTACGGACATGAGTTTGTTGGTTTTCGCGATGGCTGGAAAGGCCCGCTAGAGAACTACACAATGGAGCTCAACCTTGAGACTACTCGTGGCATCTTGCCTCGCGGTGGAACAATTCTTGGCTCTTCTCGTACCAATCCGTTCAAGATTGAAAATGGCGTGGAGCGCATCAAGCAGAACCTTGCAGATCAGGGAATCGATGCCCTCATCGCAATTGGTGGCGAAGATACTCTGGGAGTTGCAACAAAGCTTGATGCACTCGGAGTTAAGGTCATCGGAGTTCCTAAGACAATCGATAACGATCTCAACAATACAGATTACACATTTGGTTTTGATACATCAGTAAATATCGCAGTAGAAGCAATCGATCGCCTTCACACCACTGCAGAGTCACACCACCGCGCGCTGATCGTTGAAGTGATGGGTCGCCATGCTGGTTGGATTGCTCTTCACTCAGGTATTGCTGGCGGAGCTGCCTGCATCTTGATTCCTGAAGTTAAGTTCTCTGTCGATAAGGTCTGTGAGTTGGTTGAATCTCGCTTCAAATCTTCTTACGCACCAATCATCGTTATTGCAGAAGGTGCCATTCCACAAGATGGTGACATGATTACAAAAGATTCAGAGCTTGATGCATTTGGTCACGTGAAGCTTTCAGGAATTGGCGAGTGGTTAGCTCAAGAGATTGAAAGAAAGACCGGCAAGGAAGCGCGCACCTCTGTTCTCGGCCACATTCAGCGCGGTGGAACACCGTCCGCATTTGACCGCGTTCTTGCTACTCGCTTTGGTCTTCAGGCGATTACAGCAGCCTCCGAAGGCGACTGGGGCAAGATGGTTGCACTCCACGGCACAGATATCGTACGAGTTCCGTTGGCTACTGCTACCGAAAAGCTCAAGACCGTGCCTATCGAGCGCTATAAAGAGTCTGAAATTTTCTTCGGATAATTCCGGTACGAGAACTCGCTCACACCTTCTATCCTTAGGACCATGATGACTTCACTTGACTCACTCTTTGACGAAAGCCTTGTGGCTGCCCAGCAACCACAGTGGCCCGGCGGAAAAGATGGAGAGCCCGTTAAGGCTGCAGTCACACGTTTGAAAACGTTGCCACCTCTGGTCTTTGCTGGAGAGTGTGATGATCTCAAAGCAAAGATTGCAGATGCTGCTGCAGGTAAAGCATTCTGGCTTCAAGGTGGAGATTGTGCAGAGACATTTGCTGCCGCAACAGCTGATTCAATCCGCAATCGCATTAAGACGATTCTGCAGATGGCAGCGGTTTTGCAGTACTACTCAAGTCTTCCGGTTGTAAAAGTCGGTCGCATGGCTGGGCAGTTTGCAAAGCCCCGTTCTAATGATTTAGAAACGCGTGGCGATGTCACACTTCCTGCCTACCGTGGTGATGCGGTCAATGATCTTGAATTTACTTTAGATGCACGTACTCCTAATCCACAGCGTCTAGTGGATGTTTACAACACATCTGCTGCAACCCTGAATCTAGTTCGCGCATTTACTCAAGGTGGTTTTGCAGATATTCGTCGCGTCCACGAATGGAACAAGGGCTTTATCCGCGATTCAAGCGTTGGGGTTCGCTATGAGGAGATGGCGAAAGAGATTGATCGCGCTCTCAGTTTCATGAAATCAGCGGGCGTCGATCCTCAATCATTTAAGAGCGTAGATTTCTATTCAAGCCATGAAGCTCTCATTCTTGAATACGAGAAATCACTGACTCGCATAGATTCTCGCACTGGAGATCCATACGATGTCTCTGCGCACTTCTTATGGATCGGAGAGCGCACTCGTCAGCTAGATGGAGCACATGTAGATTTTGCTTCAAAGATTCGCAATCCAATCGGAGTTAAGCTTGGACCGAAATCAACTGTTGATGATGCACTTCGTTTAATCGATCGCCTCGATCCCAACCGTGAACCAGGTAGACTTACATTTATTACTCGAATGGGTGCTGGCAAAATTCGTGAAGCACTCCCTGCTCTCGTCGATGGTGTTACCAAGTCAGGTGCTCAAGTCTTGTGGGTCTGTGATCCTATGCATGGAAATACATTCGAAACAGCTACCGGTTATAAGACTCGTCAATTCGATGATGTCATGGATGAGGTAAAGGGATTCTTCGAAGTACATAAATCATTGGGCACCCACCCTGGTGGAGTACATATTGAGCTCACTGGCGATGATGTCACCGAGTGTCTTGGTGGTGGAGAGAAGATTTCAGAGTCCGATCTCGCTACACGCTATGAGAGCGCCTGCGATCCACGCCTTAATCACTCTCAATCACTTGAGCTTGCATTTCTTGTCGCTGAGATGTTGCGCGATCGCTAAAGCGCAGTACTCATGGCCCTACTGATTGCTTCAACAACAACTCCAGTAGGAACGCTTAATCTCATCGCAGATGGTGAGCTATTGCTCGGTGCAAACTTAAGCTCGGTAAGAGCGCTCAAAGAGGGGCTCGATTCAATCTATCGTGGCTCAGAGATGAGAGAAGTAAAAAAGATTCCAGTGATCTCGGATTTAATTGTTGACTACTTTGATGGAGATCTGTCGGCAATTAACGCAATCAAGGTGAGTCAGCCGGGGGGTTCATTTTCGCAAGCGGCATGGAAGGCGATGCGACGTATCCGTGCCGGCAAAGTACTTTCATACGCTGAACTCGCTAAGAATTCGGGAAGCCCAAAGGCGGTACGCGCTGCCGGCAGTGCATGTGCCAAGAATGCGATCATGCTTGTAGTTCCATGCCATCGCATCGTTAAAACTGGGGGAGCGCTCGGAAATTACGCCTACGGTGTAAATAAGAAAGAGTGGCTCTTACGCCACGAGGGCCTTGCGTAAAATTTCTATCGCTTGATCACACTGTGCATCATCAAAGTCACGATGTGTCACAAGGCGTGCAAAGTGTGGACCGAGAGCTCCGATCAGTAAGCCAGCCTCCTTTGTACGTGTTGCAAGTTCTGCAGCAGTGATTCCCACAGCTTTGAGATCCAGTCCAACAATGTTTGTTGCAACCGATGATGGATCAATGAGTGAAGAATTAACGTGAGATATGGCCGTTGCCAGAGCCTTTGCTCGGCGATGATCGTGGCTGAGATCACTCATGTGATGTGTAATGGCGTAGTCGGCTGCTGCTGCCAAGATTCCCACCTGGCGCATTCCACCACCGTATCTTTTGCGCCAAACTCGAGCCGAAGCAATTCGTTCGCTCGTTGAAAGAGCCATGGAGCCGATAGGCGCCCCTAAACCTTTAGAAAAACAGACGCTAATGGTGTCTGCATACTTGCCGTAATCAGCAAGTAATACACCGCTTGCCACATGGGCATTCCAGATACGTGCTCCATCAAGGTGGATCGCAATTCCCATCGAATGTGCTTGCTCGTAGAGTGATTTCATCTGATCAAGTGGCTGAACTGTGCCGCCACCAAAGTTATGCGTATTTTCAATTGCGATGGCAGCGGTTGAGACTAAATATGGCCCCGCATTGGGTTCGGCAATTGCCAGCGGATCAGATGCGTGTAGTAACCCTGATGGTGCCAGCCATGTTCGTGTAGTAATTCCAGAAAATGTTGCTGCTGCGCCAAGCTCAGCACGCACAACATGAGAGTTAGTTTCAGCGAGAATTTCCTGACCGGGCTGTACAAGAGTGCGCATCATCAATTGATTTGCTAGCGAGCCAGTAGGTGTAAAGAGACCAGCCTCTTTGCCGAAGAGTGCGGCAACTCGCTCTTCAAGTGCATTTACAGTCGGGTCATCACCGTAAACATCATCTCCCACGGGAGCGCTTGCGATCACTTCGCGCATGGCTGCAGAGGGAACTGTGACGGTATCTGAACGAAGATCAATCATTGGCAGGTTCCTTTACAACGATGAGGTACATCGCGGTGAGCAGGATAATTCCACCGAGAGCCACCTGGAAGCTCATTGTCTCGCGTCCGATGGTGATTGCAAAGAGAGCGGCAAATACAACTTCCAAGGTCAAAATCACCGCGACCTTCGTTGGTTCGATGTGAGCTTGAGCCCATGTTTGAACAATGAAACCAAATGCAGTGCAGACGATCGCGGTAAAAATAACAACCGCCCACACACCGTAATCAGGTGGAACTTCATATCCCTCAGCAAATGCAAATCCACCGGTGAGGACTGTAACGGCGAAGAGCTGCACCGTTGTCATTGCATAGACATCACGCCCAGCACTCCATTGTCCGAGGGCGACAATGTGTGCGCCAAATGCGATTGCACAGAGAAGAACGAGAAATTCGCCAAAGCCCATTGACCAGCCACGAAGAGAGAGCAGGGCTAGACCGACAGTGGCAAGTGCTACACATCCCCAAGTGAATAGAGAGATCTTCTTCTTTAAGAGAAGAGCCGAAATCAGCGGTGTCGCAACGACATAGAGCCCTGTAACAAAACCGGTAATCGCAGCACCTGTTCTAGCAAGGCCCTCTGTCTGCAATATGTAGCCCGCACCAAGAAGGAGCCCAGCTGCGAAAGCCTTGATAAAGAGATCTTTTGTGATCTTCCGAAAGACCGTTGGCCGGAATGCAACGAGAAAAAGGACTGCGCAGAGAAATCTAGTAAAGAGAAAGCTGTTAACACTCTGTCGCTCAATTGAGTCCTTCATAATCACAAATGCGAGACCCCAGGAAGCTGCCAACAAGATAAGGGCAACGGGGGCAAGGCGCATACGCCCAGCATGAGTTTTCATTATGGTTCGCCCTAGCCCTTTCGCAACTTCTTCAAGAGAGCAATCTCTTTTCCATGTTCTGGCTCCATGCCCGGTGTTTCAAGAATGAGTGGAGCATTAACCACTGCAGGGTGTGCCAATAGCTCTTTAAATGGATCGGTGCCGATAAAACCTTCACCGATATTTTGGTGGCGATCTTTAAGTGCGCCACAGACATCCATCGAATCATTTGCGTGAATCAACTGAATACGTTCTGCGCCTGCAACCTCTACAAGTAGATCGAGGGTCTCTTTCATTCCACCTTTTTTTGCAATGTCATGGCCTGCGGCAAAGACATGGCAGGTATCAAGACAGATGCCAACCTTGGGATGGTAGTCGAATGCTTTCAAGTAGTGCTCTAAATCTTCTAAACGCTTAACAAGAGATTGGCCTTGGCCAGCTGTGGGTTCAAGGAGTAGATAAGGAGCATCACTTGATAGCGCGTTAAGAATCGGCATCATTCCCTCATGGATTTGCTTCCATGCGCTCTCGATAAAATCTTCGTTGACTGCAGAACCTGTATGTACAACAACTCCAAGTGCGCCAATTTCTTGGCCTCGCTTAAGTGAGTAGGCAGTCGATGCTAAAGAATTCTTATATGTGCCTTCAGTGGGTGAACCCAAATTAATGAGGAAGGGAGCGTGTACATAGACTTCCAAATCTAACTCATCTGCTCGCTCACGAAAGAGCGCATCTGCCTCATGATTTGTCTCAGGCATCGCCCATCCGCGCGGATTTGATGTGAAGACTTGAATTGCTTCGGCCTCAGTAATACGCGCGTATTCGATTGAACGCTTAGCCATTCCACCGCTTGTAGGTGTGTGGGCTCCGATGCGAGGCAGGGCTGCTTTTGGCATTTGCCTACCCTACTGTGAGAGTCACCGTACTTCCACGCTTAACCTTGGCGTCGACCTTAGGGTCTATTCCAATCACCAATTTGCCACTCTTTGTTACCTTCTTCACGACAACTTTCAGCCCTAAATCTTTGAGAAGTGCAGTTGCACGATCTTGGGCGAATCGCATCACATTAGGTATATAGACATAGGCAGTCCCCTTGGAGACAAATATTTCTACCGCAGTTCCCTTAGGTAGTGCAGCTCCTGCGGCGGGTTGTTGTGAAATTACTTCACCCGGCATGACCTTTTCATCGAATGCATATGTCACCGTTACGTTAAATCCAGCTTCAGTTAATTCATTAAGGGCTTGTTCGCCATTTGTTCCAACCAACGAAGCGAGGCTAAATGTTTCGACTCCCTTACTGACGACCATATCAACTATCGTCTCGCGCTTGACTCGGGTTCCTTGTGCAGGATTTGAAGAGATAACAAACCCCTGTGGAACTTTGTCGTTGAAAACCTCGGTGATCTCACCAACCGTAAGTGGTGATTTTGCTAGGAGATTCACGGCAGCCTCCGGAGTAAGGCCAATAAGAGAAGGGATTGTGTATCGCTCTGCTCCCTTAGATACAACAAGATTTACTGTTCCACCAAGTGCTATCGAATCTCCTGCAAATGGATCAGTCGAAATAACACGACCCTTCGCAATATCTTCATCAAATCGTTCTTCAACAATTACTGTAGTTAAACCAAGAGCAGTGAGCGTGGAATTAGCTTGTTCTGTCGTAGCCCCCACGACTGAAGGGAATTTCACTGATGCACCTGGGCCGATGAGCACCCACCACGTTGTAATTCCCAATAGCACTGCAAGTCCTGCAGCGATCCAGCGATTGCGACGCACTCGCTTGCTTACCTTCTTACGCTCGCGTACCTGCACGGTTGTCTCTTTTGCGGCTGCAGATGGAAGTGTCAGTGAGATTTTCTCGGTGATTTGAGTAAATTTCCCACGAGATTTCTTCTTTGTTTTCTCTCTCATTGGCGCGATAGGAATATCTAGCTCAAGACTCAGTTGAGGTGCAGATGGGTTGAGCGCCTGCGAAATTGCAAGAAGTTGACTGTGGAAAATCTGACAATCGCGGGGACGCTCATCTGGATCGACACTTGTCGCAGCAAAGATGAGATCGTCCAGCGCCTTTGGAATATCTGGAATAAGTGAGCTGATTCGAGGTACCCGTGAATTTACATGCATAAATGCAATCTGGATCGGCTCATCACCTTCAAAAGGTTTAGTTCCGGTGAAAATTTCGAATGCAGTAATCGCAGCCGAATACACATCGCTTCGTGAATCTGCAATCCCACGCGAGACTTGCTCGGGGGAGAGGTAGGAGACACTTCCCAAAATGACACTTGATTCGGCTGTCATTGTGCTGCCGATCATGGCACCCTTTGCAAGACCGAAATCGGTAATCTTTATGCGACCCTCTTTAGATACAAGAATATTTTCAGGCTTTACATCTCTATGAACAATTCCTAATCGATGCGCCGCACCGAGTGCGCTAAGTACTGGGAGCATAAATTTAATTCCATCTGCTGCTGCGATCTTGCCACGCTCATTGAGGTACTCACGCAGGGTGTGTCCGTCGACTAACTCCATCACGATAAAGACGGCAGGAATTCCACTTTGATTCCAGCCCTGATCTTGCACAGCGACGATATTGGGATGACTGAGCGCTGCTGCAGCCTTTGCTTCACGGATAAAACGTTCAACGAACTGTTCATCTTGGGCGAGATGGGCGTGCATGATTTTCACTGCAACTCGTCGATCGAGGCGCGTATCTATAGCCTCATAGATTGTGGCCATGCCTCCAGCATCCATCTGACGCAAGAGCTGATAGCGACCATCGATGAGGTTTCCAGTGAGGTCGGACATGGTTGAATTTTAGGTTGAAAGAAGGAATTCGCAGCGCTCTTTCGTCCTATCTGCTGCAAAGTGTTGCTCTTGCATCACAAGCCATTGCGTCATCTCTCGAGAAATCTTCTCACCATCTCGGTCAATCACTCTTTGATATCCGACTAACGGATCCAGATCGAGCCAGATCGAGGTGGCCAAACTTTCTTCGATTGCAATCTGTGCGCTGGCCACACCCTCAAGAATAAGTAAGTGGGTGGATGGGTGAGATTGTGGCTCATGGAATTCATTGGTAGCCCAGTTAAATGATGAGTAGAGCAGCGGCTTCTTCGCTTTATGGCATGAAGTGAGCCAGGTCAGGGATTTTGATAATTCGCCACCGAGCGCGCTCTCCCAGCCAGGGTAGAGCTCATCCATATGAATAACAGTTGTACTTATGTGTGGCGAGAGCGCTAAGAAGATTGTCGATGCAAGTGTGGTTTTGCCAGCTCCTGCTGGTCCATCAATTGCAATGATGGGTTGGTCAACTCCTTGTGCAATCTCAGCTAGTGCGTCGATAAGTTGCATACCAACTCCTCCAACCCACAGCTGCTACGACGGTAAATACAAGATAGAGCATCGATGTGAGATAAAGCTCTTGGCTGAAGTAAAGCGCGGTATATCCAAGATCAACCACAAGCCAGAGAATCCAGGTTTCATATTTCTCATAGACCATCAGCATTTGCGCTGCAATTGAACCAAAGAGAAGAATGGCATCGGCATATGTTGAGGCTGCACCCAATCGATCAAGGATGGGTGCTAAAGCAAGAGTGGCGAGAATAATCGCAACCGCTGTGTAGATGCGGTAACTATTTTTGAGTGGTCCAGGGATTGCACCTTTCTTGCCCCAGCCAAACCATCCTGCGATTGCAGCGGCTATAAAGACCAGTTGTAACCCTGCACTTGCAAAGAGATCCCATTGAATGAAAAGAATTCCGTAGAGGACGCTGCTCAGCGCCCACCAAGGCCAAGTAATTCTCTTTCCAGTGACACCGAGTACGACACCGATAAATGAAATTACTGCTGCAATGATTTCAAGGGTAGACATAAGTATTTCCTTTCCACATCCGCATTACCGGACGGGTCTAGCGGTCGATCTCACGTTGAGATCCTCTCAGCAGCGTTACAAGTAACGCATGTGCTCCCGCGTCATTATTCTAGCGCACGTCTTGCAGAAAGCGCCTGAATGTAAGCCTTACCTGCAACGCGAAGTCTGCGTGCAGTGGAAGTTTTTGCACGCTTGTTAAAGATGTCATAACCAATAGCTTCGACCTCATCGACGATTCCACAATAAAGTTCGCTCGCTGCGCGGATGCAAGGCCGGCTTGTCGCATGCAGAAGATCAATACCTGGAGCAGCTTCGGCCTGTAATTGTCGAACACGAGCGATCTGAAATTTGAGTGCCTTAATAATCTCTGGGGTCAAAACTTTGGCATAGAGCATCTTCTCGTCGACCCCATGAGCCGCAAGTTCATCAAGTGGGAGATAGATACGTCCACGATCAAGATCTTCGCCAACATCGCGGATAAAGTTGGCTAGCTGAAATGCAATTCCTAATTTCTTCGCGCTCTCGTACGCTTCATCTGAGAGCACGCCAAGAATCGGAACCATCTCAAGGCCTATCACTGCAGCAGAGCCATAAACGTATTCACTCAGCGCTTCATAAGTGGCATAGGTCGATACGGTGAGATCCATCTCCATTGAATGTAAGAAATCAACGAAGTGTTGGTGGGGGATATTAAAGCGAGAGACGGTATCTACAAGGGCGGCTCCCACCGCATCATTGCTTTTTCCTGCAGAGAGGTCAGAGAGAACACCAGAGCTCCAGGTTCGCAATACATCCGCTTTTTCCTGTGGTGTCAGAGTTGATGAGAGATCATCGACTATCTCATCGGCATAACGTGCAAAGCCATAGAGTGCATGAACAAATGGACGCTTAGCAGATGGGAGAAGGAGCGTTGCTAAGTAATACGTTTTTCCGTGCAGCGAATTAAGTCTCTTGCACTCGGCATATGATGCGCGCAGTGCAGGATCAGTAATCCCTGCTGCATCAAGTTCATTCATTACTTCACAGGTCCAACAATTCGTTCTGCAGCAAGGCGTCCTGAGATAAGAACCATCGGAACACCAACGCCAGGTTGAGTACCAGAGCCAGCAAAGACGATGTTTTCAAATCCTGCTGCAATGTTGCGAGGTCTAAATGGACCTGTCTGGAAGAAGGTGTGTGCGCTGGCAAATGGTGCACCGCGCATCATCCCTTGATTCTCCCAGTCGAGAGGCGTCGTCATCACTTCGGTTTCAATACTGGCTTCGAAGTCTGTGTATCCGCGCTCTTCTAGTGTTTTGACCATGTGATCACGGTAAGGACCAGCCTGCTTCTTCCAATCAATATCTGCATCCAAGTTAGGAGTTGGGTAGAGAATGTAATACGACTCTTTTCCTGCAGGAGCTAGAGATGGATCATCCTTACTTTGAATCGTGACAAGAATCGATGGGTCTGTCATCAGAACTTTCTTTTTGATTAATTCATCAAAAACCCCATCCCAGGACTCACCAAAGTGAATATTGTGATGTGCAGCGTGCTCATATTTCTTCGATGACCCGACAAGCAAGGTCACGCAGGAAGGGGAATATTTCAGTCGCTTAATGTTCAGCGGAGTCTTTCCAAGAAGGTCGCGCCAGACGACAGGTAGATCTGGATTCATAACTAGGGCATCACACTCATAGCGCTCACCGTTTGAGGTTGTCACGGCGCGGGCACGTGAATTAATAACCTCAACGCCGGTGACTTCTGTGTTGTACTTAAAGGTC
>CANESA010000008.1 GCA_947440735.1 Candidatus Nanopelagicaceae bacterium | reverse complement strand
GGCTGGCGTTATCTCGCTCTCATTATGTGAGTTGAACACGGTGCCAGTTAGTCATTGAGGGGTCAGACTGGCAAGATATGGGTATAGGCCTTGCGGTCAGGTGAGCAGAGGAGCAGAACTTTCGTGTCTAACGTTGATCTCGTTGTACTCGGCGGCGGAAGCGGCGGATATGCAGCCGCGCTACGGAGCGCTCAACTCGGACTCTCTGTCGTTCTCATCGAAGCTGACAAGCTTGGCGGAACCTGCCTTCACCGCGGGTGCATCCCAACAAAGGCGTTGCTCCATGCAGGAGAGGTCGCAGATACCACTCGCGAATCATCACAATTTGGAATTAGCGCAACGCTGAACTCGATCGATATGAATGGTGTTAATTCATATAAAGATGGAGTAATCGCCAAATTGCACAAGGGTCTCCAAGGGCTAGTGAAATCCCGAGGCATTACTTACGTTGAAGGCTACGGAAAATTAGTTTCAACAAATACCGTTGAAGTAAATGGAACTCGCTACACCGGCAAGAATGTCATTTTGGCGACGGGCTCATATGCCAAAACGCTTCCAGGGCTTGAAATTGATGGAAAGCGCGTCATCACATCTGACCACGGTACAAAGCTTGATTACATTCCCAAGAGCGTGATTGTTCTGGGTGGAGGCGTCATTGGTTGCGAGTTCGCATCCGTCTGGAAGTCATTCGGTTCTGAGGTAACAATTATTGAAGGCTTGCCTCACCTCATCGCCCTAGAGGACGAATCTTCATCAAAACTTCTTGAGCGCGCATATCGAAAGCGCAAAATCAACTTTGAACTCGGAGTTCGCTTTAAGTCTCACACCGTCACTGCGGATGGTGTCACAGTCGAGTTAGAAGATGGCCGCACCTTTACCGCTGAACTTCTTCTTGTCTCTGTCGGCCGCGGTCCAGTATCTGCAAATCTTGGATATGAAGAGCAAGGCATCACAATGGATCGTGGATACGTGATTGTCGATGCTAAATGTCGCACAAACGTTCCAGGTATTTGGGCAGTCGGTGACCTTATTCCTACGCTGCAACTGGCTCACGTTGGATTCCAAGAAGGAATTCTCGTTGCAGAAGAGATTGCCGGGCTTAACCCACGTCCAATTAATTATGACGGTGTCCCCCGCGTGACTTACTCAGAACCAGAAGTTGCATCAGTTGGTCTGACAACGGCGCAAGCAAAAGAGCGCGGACATGATGTGGTTGAGCTTAATTACGACTTAGCAGGAAACGGTAAGGCGCAAATTCTTGGAACCGCCGGATCAATTAAATTAGTATCCGAAAAGAATGGTCCTGTACTTGGAATCCATATGGTCGGTTCACGCGTGGGTGAATTACTTGCCGAAGCACAATTAATCTTTAATTGGGAAGCAACTGCAGCAGATGTTGCTCCTCTCATTCATGCACATCCAACAATGTCTGAAGCTATGGGCGAAGCGCACATGGCTCTAGCCGGCAAACCGCTTCACGCACACGGATAAAGGGAGCACACCAATGACATTCTCTGTAAAGATGCCAGCACTTGGCGAGAGCGTGACCGAAGGAACTGTCACTCGTTGGCTTAAGGCCGAAGGCGATCACATCAATGTAGACGAACCACTTCTTGAGGTATCGACTGACAAGGTAGATACAGAGATCCCTTCACCAGTGTCAGGAACACTCTCAAAGATTCTTGTACAAATTGATGCAACCGTTCCAGTCGGTGCTGATCTTGCAATCATCGAAGATGGCGCTACAGCGGCAGCACCAGTTGTAGTTGCACCAGTTATAGCTCCAACACCACCGCCAGTTGCAGCACCGGTTGCCGTTGCGCCAGTAGTACCTGCTGCCGCACCTGCTGCAGCGCCTTCTGTAAGCGGAACAATTATTACGATGCCAGCCCTCGGTGAAAGTGTCACTGAAGGCACAGTCACTCGCTGGCTTAAGAACGTCGGCGATAGCGTTGCAGTAGATGAAGCACTTCTAGAAGTTTCGACAGATAAAGTCGATACCGAAATTCCATCTCCAGTTGCCGGAACTCTTATTTCGATCGACGTTGCAGTTGATTCCACCGTGCCAGTCGGTGCACGTCTTGCAGTAATCGGTGGCGCTGGCGCAGTTGCAGCACCTGTCGCACCTGCTGCTCCTACCCCACCACCGGTTGCGGCCCCTGTTGCTCCAGTAGTTGTTGCCGCACCAGTTGCACCCGTTGCACCAGTTGTTGCTGCTCCAGTGGCCCCAGTGGCGCCTGTCTCACAACCACAAGATTCTTACGTGACTCCAATCGTTCGAAAGCTTGCATCTGAACTTGGCGTAAATCTTGCAACGGTAAAGGCAACAGGTATTGGTGGACGTATTCGCCGTGAAGATGTTGAAGCCGCTGCCAAGCCAACAGCTGCCGTATCTGCCGCACCTCTTGCAGCAACTGCACCATCAGCACCACGAACTTCAGCGCCAGTTGCCGCATCGCCACTTCGCGGAACGACTGTAACAATGTCACGACTTCGCAAAGTAATTGCTGCTCGAATGGTTGAATCACTTGCAGTTTCAGCGCAGTTGACGACCGTAATCGAAGTAGATGTGACAAAGATTGCACGAATTCGTGATCGCGCGAAGGCATCTTTTGAAGCTCGCGAGGGAGTCAAACTCTCATTCCTTCCATTCTTCTCAGTTGCGGTATGTGAGGCGCTCAAACAACACCCAGTACTTAACTCTTCCGTCGAAGGCGATCAGATTACTTATCACGGTGCTGAGCACCTTGCTATTGCCGTCGATACCGAACGTGGATTGCTGGTTCCCGTCATTGCTAATGCAGGCGATCTCAATATGGGTGCCGTTGCGCGTAAGATTGCAGATCTTGCAGCACGCACTCGCGATAACAAAGTCAATCCTGATGAACTCAGTGGTGGAACATTTACGATTACCAACACCGGTTCTCGTGGTGCGCTCTTTGATACCCCCATCATTAATCAGCCACAGGTTGCGATCTTGGGCCTTGGTGCAATTGTTAAGCGTCCAATGGTTGTCCGCGGAGAAGATGGCGGAGAGACAATGGCGATCCGTTCTATGGTCTACCTCGCACTTTCATATGATCACCGTGTTGTTGATGGCGCAGATGCAGCTCGATTCCTCGTCACTCTTAAAGATCGTCTTGAAGGCGGTTCGTTTGAGTCTGATCTAGGGCTCTAATGTCTGCACTCCCTCAGCGCATTGCTGTTACTGGCGCATCCGGTTTAATCGGTAGTGCACTCGTTGGTCATCTCAAAAGTGAAGGACACACAGTCCAGCGCCTTGTACGCCGCCTTCCCGTCTCCCCCGATGAAGTGCAATGGGATCCAGCAACAGGTTTTGTAGATACCGCAGCTCTTGCCGGAGTAGATGCAGTCATTCATTTAGCAGGTGTAGGCGTTGGCGATAAGCGATGGAACAAGAAATACAAATCACAAATTCTTAACTCTCGACTCCTTGGAACCGAAACAATGGCAAAGGCTGTCGCTGAAGTTAAACCTCAGGTATTTATTAGCGCCAGTGCTATTGGTTGGTATGGCGAATCTGGCAATAGAGCTGTCATTGAAAGTGATCGCGTAGGCGATGATTTCCTCGCCGCCGTGTGTCGTGAGTGGGAAGCTGCAGCAGATATCGCGTCCCCAATCCGCACTGTAAAGCTACGAACAGGGTTGGTTTTAGATCCAACTGGTGGCGCACTCGGAAAGATGCTTCCACTCTTTAGATTTGGTCTGGGCGGAAAGCTTGGTTCTGGAAAGCAATGGTGGTCTTGGATCACACTCCACGATGTCATCCGTGCAATTACCTTTGCGTTAGAGCAACCAATCGAAGGTCCCATTAACCTCACATCGCCAAACCCGGTAACAAATCAAGAATTTACTTCAGCGTTAGCTCGTGCGATGCATCGTCCAGCCCTCTTTCCAGCCCCTGCATTTGCACTCAAAATAGCTCTCGGTGGATTTTCATCAGAGGTATTAGGTTCAAAGAAAGTTATTCCGCAAAAACTTATCGATGCTGGCTTCACATGGGATTACCCGCATGTCACATCAGCCCTCGATGCACTTATAGAGAATTAATTAACTCAAGGGCAGCAAGTCGCCCTGATGCAAGTGCACCGTTTTGTGAAGCTGCACTCAAGTAATCTCCAGCACGCCACACTCCTGGCCTTACCTGTAAAGATTGTGCATGCGCACGTCCAGGAGCGAAGAGTGGAAGTGAATTCTTAATATCGTACTTTGCAACAAGCTCCCATCCTGCTGTATCAACACCCCACATCAAGGAGAGATGGCGTCTGACTTCAGACTCTGATGCGTGGCCGAGTGATGTACTGGAAAAGAGAGTCCGACTACCAGGGGCACTCAATGGTAAAAGTTTTGAGATAGCGATCGAATTTATGATCGCACCACGCGCCAATCCATCTACTCGAAGCGTTGCATCGCAATCTACATCATCCGATGTGGAATGAAACCACGTTGTACAACTAACGCTCTCACCCACCTCTTCAATGTCAAGAAGCTGTGCGGCAGTTATTTGATCGGTAGCAACAATAATTGCGCGAGCTGTAATCGATCCCTTTGAAGTACTCAGCTCTAGCCCTGTGATTGCATTTACTTGTACTCCTGTCTCAACCACGCCAATTTCCCTTGCGAGCACCTGCGAGAATTCACCCGCACCACGTGCTGGAAGACCCGGTGCACCGGTGACGAAACCTTTAATAATCTCTCGACCACTGACTGAATCAACACGCGAAGGCTGGACTAGAAAGACACCTGTTAAAAATGGCTTCAGCACTCGTGTGTAGAGGTTGTTACAACCAGCCGCCAACAATTCACTCTCCACGTTGGAACCATGGGTGGAATGAGATAAAAGATATTTAAGAAAAGAGATTTTCTCTCGGAGGCTCCCTGATTCGCTGCGCAGTGCTGAGAGAAAATACTTGCGAGGATCTCCAAGACGCACAACAGATCCATCCAGAGCGATATCTACTGCGCGAGGTGCGTAGCGGAAATCCAGTTTATTGATGATATCGAGCGCTTCGACTTCAGGATATCGAGCATTAATCAATTGGAATCCGCGATCAAAACGATATCCATTAATCTCATCGGTCTGTACACGCCCGCCAACCGTTGTCGAAGCTTCCAATACGCGAACTTCTACGCCAGCTTCAATCAAAGATTGTGCAGCTGATAAACCTGCGAGACCTGCGCCAACAACAATGACAGGAATTGCACTATCGGACACTTATCACACGCGCCTCTTCAATAATCTCGGCTACGCGCAGTGCATCGGCAAGTGAGACGGGTGCTGCAGATCCACTCTCAATTGCAGTTTTGACCAGCGTATAGAAGGCTGCGTAATTGCCAGAGACGCTCTCAACGGAAGTAACTGATTCGCCCTTGTGAAGTGTTGCAGCGCTGACCATCGGCTTTGCCCATGTGCCACCAAAAGGAACCTCCCCAGCACGAAGTGCATCTTCTTGTGGATCGAGTTCATTGATCACAAGCGCACCCTTGCTACCAAGTAGCCTCACGCGCGGTCCTGGCGCACCACTTACTGCAGATGCTGCCAAATATGAATCAACACCAGATTCATGACGCAAGACAACGGTGACATCATCATCGGCCCCACCGCGAATAGATCGCACGCTAGCGCTGACAACCTGAGCAGGTCCAAAGTAATCGAGTGCGGTAGATATCAAATGTGATTGCAGATCAAGGAGCAATCCCCCGCCATCTTCTGGAGAAAGATTTTCTCTCCATGATGCAAGATTACGTTCAGGGCGGAATCGTTCAAAGCGACCATCGAAACGAAATGGTTGGCCGAGTTCGCCACTCATTAAGAGCTTTTTGATTGTCAAACTATCGCTATCCCAGCGACGGTTAAAAAATGTCGTCAGCAGCGTGTTCTGCTTTTCAGAGAGATTAATCATCTCTTGTACTTCGGCAATCGTACGGCCCATAGGTTTATCAACAACGGTAGGTATCTGACGTTCTAGCGCTGCACGAGTTTGAGGTAGGTGTGCCACATTGCTCGATGCGATCACAACGAGATCAAGACCAGAGTCTAAGAAAGCATCGAGCTCTGAGAATATCTGCGCCTCTGGAAAATCACTCTTTGCCTGTGCAATTCGATCTGGATTCGAAGTCAGAATTGATGCGACGTCATATCCACAGCCCTTGAGGAGTGGTCCGTGAAATACACGACCAGCCAATCCATAACCTGAGATTCCAACGCGCACTGAACAACTCCTAGCAAATCACGATTCACAATTAGCAAGAAGGCAAGCCTACCTTTAGGCTGGGGCTGTGCCAGGTGTCGACTCAGCAATCTCACACTCTCCCATCGCTCTCAAGCGAGCGGGTGTGATGCACTATATGGAAGCTCTCGAATTACAACGTTCACTACACAGCGAAATTGCAGAAGGTCAGAGAGAGAACACACTCGTTTTGGTTGAACACCCGTCTGTCTACACAG
The DNA here is from genome assembly GCA_947440735.1 of Candidatus Nanopelagicaceae bacterium. Next base: position 7,666 of record CANESA010000008.1, on the reverse strand, counting down.
CGGGTAAACGCACTCAGGATCACGAACGTCCACTTGATGGAACGCCAGTAATCGATGTAGATCGTGGCGGAAAAATCACCTGGCATGGTCTTGGACAATTAGTCGGATATCCCATTGTTCGTCTTGCAAAACCAACCGAGCTTGTTGGTTTTGTTCGCGAAATCGAGGCGGCCCTCATCGCAACATGTTTAGAACTCGGACTCGCAGCCACTCGCGTGGAGGGTCGATCTGGAGTCTGGGTTGTAGATAAGAAAGGCGAACGCAAGATTGCAGCGATTGGGATCAGAGTCGCACGTGGGGTCACCATGCATGGATTTGCACTCAATGTAGAGCCTGATCTGAGCGCATTTGAAGCGATAATTCCCTGTGGCATCGAGGATGCAGCCGTGACATCGCTTGCTATCGAACTCGGCCGTAGTATTAGCATCGATGAAGTTCTTCCAGTAGCCGCGAAATATATGTATGAATCTCTAGCGAAGGTGAGCAGATGACAACACATCCTGATGATCGTAAGTTGCTGCGCATCGAAGCTCGTAATGCCGAAACTCCTATCGAACGTAAGCCAGAATGGATTAAAACTCGGGCCAATATGGGCCCTGAATACACTCGACTTCGTTCACTTGTAAAAACTGAGGGTCTGCACACCGTCTGCCAAGAGGCAGCTTGTCCAAATATTTTTGAATGCTGGGAAGATAAAGAAGCAACCTTCCTTATCGGCGGAGATCGCTGCACAAGACGTTGCGATTTCTGCAATATCGATACGGGTAAGCCGCTTCCGATTGATCGCGATGAACCGCGCAAGGTTGCAGAATCCGTAAAGACTATGGGCCTTGCATATGCCACCATCACTGGAGTCACACGTGATGATCTAGAAGATGAAGGTGCATGGCTTTACGCAGAAACGATTCGTAAAGTTCACGAGATCAATCCTGGATGTGGCGTAGAAATGTTGGCCCCAGATTTCAGCGGTAATCCCGATTTGCTTAACCTCGTCTTCGATGCAGCCCCTGAAGTATTTGCTCATAATCTTGAAACTGTTCCACGAATTTTTAAGACTATCCGCCCTGCATTTACCTACGACCGTTCGCTCAATGTCATAACTCAGGCTCGTGACTATGGCCTGATCACTAAATCAAACTTGATTCTTGGACTCGGTGAGACTCGTGAAGAGATTTCACAGGCGCTGGTTGATCTTCGCGCAGCCGGTTGTGATTTGATCACGATCACTCAGTACCTACGTCCAACAATGAAGCATCACCCGGTTGAGCGTTGGGTTAAACCTGAAGAGTTTGTAGAGCTCGCTCAGGAGGCAACCGACGTTGGATTCCTCGGAGTAATGAGTGGTCCGCTTGTTCGCAGTAGTTATCGCGCAGGTCGTCTCTATCGTCAAGCTATGGAATCTCGAGCACAATCCGGGAGCAAGTAAGTGGCAGAGATTGTCTATCCGCCAGTAGTCGTTTTTCTTAAGACCTTCTGGAAGTATCTAGGACTTCGTTTTGATTTCAGGGGCGTTGAGAATATTCCGCGTGAAGGTGGAGCGATACTTGCCATGAACCACGTTGGCTATCTTGATTTTGCTCTGATTGGTACTGCAGCTCTCCCGGTAAATCGTTACGTGCGATTTATGGCCAAGAAGGAGATATTCGAAAACAAAATTGCTGGGCCCTTAATGCGCGGTATGCATCACATCAGCGTAGATCGTTCAAGTGGATCAGCTTCTTTTGTTGCAGCACTGCGCGCACTTAAATCCGGTGAAATTGTTGGCATCTTTCCTGAAGGAACCATCTCAGTCAGCTTTGAGCTAAAGGAATTTAAATCTGGCGCAGTGCGATTGGCAATGGGCGCTGGAGTTCCAGTGATTCCAGCAGTCGTATGGGGCTCTCAGCGAATCTGGACTAAAAAGGTAAAGCGGAATTTGAAGAGAAATAAATATCCAATCTCTGTCACCTTTGGAGAGCCTCTCTACTTTACAAAAGCAGATGATGTCGAACAGGGCGAGGCCCAGCTTCGCGCTGCAATGCAGGCCCTACTTCTTGATGTGCAATCTCACTATCCAGATAGCCACGAAGGTGCGCGTTGGGCCCCGATCCGCCTTGGTGGAAGCGCCCCCGCTCCCCTAAACTAACGCTCATGTTTAAAAGGAAGAAAAAAGAGCCAAAGATCCGCGAACCTCGCTTCAAAGCAATTCGCGATGCCTACTCATTAACCAAGAGCGTTAAACCATGGATCGGAAGCGTTTTAGTTCTGATCTTTGTTGTCGTCCTTGCAGCAGGTATTGGCATTGGCTTTGCAGTAGATCATCCCTACTACTTTGGATTCATTTCTTTGCCACTTGCACTCCTTGCATCTCTCTTCATCTTCTCGCGAATCGCACTTAATGCAAGCTTTGCAAGTGTGGAAGGTCAGATGGGCGCTGCTGCCAGCGTCTTGATGGCTATTCGTAAAGGGTGGACAACCACTCCAGCAGTTCAAGTCAATAAGAATCAAGATATGGTCCATCGCAGTGTTGGTCGCGCCGGAATTGTTCTTACTGCCGAAGGTACCTTTGCAACGCGCCAACTTCTTCAATCAGCACGTAAAGATGCTGAACGCTTTGCCCCTGGTGTACCTATCTATGAAATTTGGATCGGAGATGGTGAAGGTCAAGTGCCTCTTCGTAAATTACAGAAGCATGTTGGTAAGTTTAAGAAGACACTTTCTGCTCATCAGATGAGAGAAGTACGTGCACGCCTCAAGGCAGTTGGTGGAATGTCTCTACCCATGCCTAAGGGGCCAATGCCAAAGAACGTTCGCGTTCCTAAGCGATAATTTCTAGCGAGTCTTTACAAGAACTGTATTACTCAACCGCTCATTAATGCCGCGGCCATTCTGGTCAAAGGTGATTGCAGTCAAAATTATGACGAGAAGGCCTGTCCTAATCAAAGCTTGAATCGGTGTTGGCATGTGGCCATCTGAAAAACGGACTATCTTGAGCCCCATAATGCGATGACCTGGCGTTGCTCCTCCGAGAGCTGCGAAGATCAGATATTGAGCTGTGAAAACAAGAAAGACCACGGCCCCCATAGAGGACTCCCCGAACTCCACAAAGAAGCCGATTGCGATGGCATAGGACATCAACCAGTCGATCAGCACGCCAAGCATCCGACGCCCTTGGCTCACTCGCGGGTATCTCAGATCAATATCGGACATGGCGTAAGCCTAGCCGAGCCCCACCCGAGGAGCCGATCGAAGTCATTTAACAAGGATGTAACACGGCGATGATGCCTTTTTTACCTAGTGGATCTAGGGTTAAGCCATCTCAAAGAGCCTCAGAGCCGAGCGTCTCGCAGCGATCATAAGAAAAATCGGAGTACTCCATGTTTAAGAATGCGCAAGAAATTTTTGCATACATCAAGAAGGAAGATGTAAAACTTGTTGATGTTCGCTTTACCGATCTTCCAGGAATTCAACATCACTTCAACGTTCCTGTTGAGTCATTCGATGAAGCAGTCTTCACCGATGGTTTGATGTTCGACGGCTCTTCTATCCGCGGATTCCAATCAATCCACGAGTCAGATATGAAACTTCTTCCAGTTCCAGAATCTGCCTACCTTGATCCTTTCCGCCTTGAAAAGACTCTTATCATTATTTTCTCTGTTCATAATCCAACAGATAACACTCCTTATTCACGCGATCCTCGCGGAGTTGTGAAGAAGGCTGTTGATTACCTCAAGTCAACTGGCATTGCAGATCAGGCATTCTTTGCCCCAGAAGCTGAGTTCTACGTCTTTGATGCTGTTCGATTTAAGACAGGTATCAACGAGGCTTACCACCACATCGATTCATATGAAGGTGCATGGAACACAGGCATCGTCGCAGATCCAGATGGAACTCCAAACCGCGGATATCGCACACGCATTAAGGGTGGATATTTCCCAGTTTCTCCAACAGATCAATTCGCAGACCTTCGCGATGAAATGGTGATGGAGCTCGGTCGCTCAGGATTACTCGTTGAGCGTTCACACCACGAAGTGGGAACAGCTGGGCAGATGGAGATCAACTACCGCTTCACAGATATTCTCACAGCAGGTGATGAACTGATGAAGTTCAAGTACATCGTCCGCAACGTTGCATGGGAAGGTGGCAAGACAGCGACCTTTATGCCAAAGCCACTCTTTGGAGATAACGGTTCAGGTATGCACGTTCACCAATCACTATGGAAAGATGGAAAGCCACTCTTCTTCGAAGCTGGAACATATGGCGATCTTTCAGATATGGCTCGCTGGTATATCGGTGGACTCCTAAAGCATGCTCCATCACTTCTCGCATTTACAAACCCAACAGTGAACTCATATCGCCGTTTGGTTCCAGGGTATGAAGCTCCTGTAAACCTCGTCTACTCAGCGCGTAACCGCTCTGCATGTATTCGTATTCCAATTACAGGATCAAGCCCTAAGGCAAAGCGCATCGAATTCCGTTGCCCAGATCCTTCATCAAATCCATATCTAGCATTTGCAGCAATGTTGATGGCGGGTATCGATGGAATCATCAACAAGATCGAGCCACCTGCTCCAGTAGATAAGGATCTCTACGAACTAGAGGGTGATGAAGCTCGTGCTATTCCACAGGTTCCTGGTTCACTTGATGCTGTTCTCGATACTCTCGAGAAGGATCATGCCTTCCTTACACAAGGTGGCGTCTTCAGCGAAGACCTCATCTCAACATGGATTGAATGGAAGCGTAAGCAAGAAGTTGATTACGTACGTTTGCGTCCACATCCAGCAGAATTTGAACTCTATTACGACCTCTAAAAAGTAGTTGATAAAGCCCCCGTCAGTGATCTGGCGGGGGCTTTACTCTTGCCGAACTATCGCTCAGATAGACTTGCACTATGGCTCGCAAAATCTCCCCTTTAAGAGAGTTCCTTGATAAGGAATCCTCATCGGGAGCTCTCCTCATCGCTGCAGCCGCGCTCGGTCTCATCATTGCAAACTCCCCTATCTCTGATCGCTACTTTAATTTTCTAGCACTTGGCTTTACCGTAGAAAGCGGAATCTTTTATTTGCAGTTGACAGTTCTCAAGATCATTAACTACGGATTAATGACAATCTTCTTCTTCGTTGTAGGTCTTGAAATCAAACGAGAACTTGTCTCCGGCCACTTAGCCTCGGTCAAAAAAGCGGCAATGCCTTTCATCGCAGCACTTGGTGGAATGGCGCTTCCCGCGGGCATTTATCTTCTCATTGCAGGAGATGTGGCGCCGGAAGGATGGGCTATTCCGGTTGCAACAGATATCGCACTCGCGATCGGACTACTCGCGATGATGGGGCCAACGGTCACTCAATCGCTACGATCATTCCTATTAGCACTTGCAGTTATTGACGACATTGGTGCGATCTTGATTATCGCGATTGTCTATTCAAGTGGAATTGCGTACTCATGGGTGCTTGCATCAGTTGGCTCGATACTTCTCATTCTTGCTCTTAAGAAGATGAATGTCACCTCAATATTTACCTATATCCTCTGTGGACTTTTACTGTGGTATGGCCTCTATCGCACCGGCGTACACCCAACATTGGCGGGTGTGATTCTTGGGCTACTCACTCCCTCACAAGAGAAAACTGATAGCGATCTTGAAGATATAGATGATGGTTCCATCTCATACATCGAATACCTTGAAGCTAAATTGCATCCATATTCTTCTCTGATCATCGTCCCGATATTCGCGTTGGCAAATACTGGGGTCGTCATCACAGAAAAATCCTTATCTGCTGCAACTTCTTCAGTAATCGCCTGGGGAATCTTCGTAGGACTCGTTGTTGGAAAACCACTCGGTGTTCTTGTTTCAGCTCTTGCTGCGTCAAAAGCTCGAATCGCTCAGCTTCCTGAAGGCGCCTCTATCGGCACACTCGCAGCAACCGGTAGCGCAGCTGGCATCGGATTTACCGTTGCTCTATTTATTGCTGATTTGGCCTTTGAGAATCAGGAATTACAGAATATTGCAGTTGTTGCAATCATTGCAGCCTCGGTAGTGAGCGCGCTATTGAGCACACTCATTTTTACAATTTATCGATCCAACCCCAGACAGAGCTAGCGCCTGAGTGACCAACAAGAAAAATCATTACAAGACTTGCAAGGCTGGAAATTACTAGAGCAACAGATGTAAGGCGGCGAATCGCAACGCTTCCGGTGGATGATCCTGCTCGATCCATTCTCCAACGCAAGTAGATAAGAACGACCATAGGTAGAGTTACAAACGGGGCAATCTCGCCGAGCTCTGCATGCTTTTCAACGTTTTTCTTGAGAATCTCCGAGAATGCTTCCCCACTAATCTTTGCAAGAAATACGCTTACCTGCGCTACAAGGGCCAGAATAAGAATTAACTTGCCGTGGCGACGAGAAAAACTAGGAAGGTAAGACATGACTAGTGCGCCAATTGCAACGAGTGGAACTAGAACCACCGCTGAATGCACCAGAAGCGGATGTAGCGGTAGCCCTGCAAGCATTCCAAAAGGCTCAGCTGCTATAAACATATGTGGCTTTTAATCTAGGAAGAAATCTAGGAGGAAGTCTTTAGTGCCAGGAACCACCGAATACTTCTCAAGATCTGTAATTCCAACACTTGCTAGCACCTCATCATCCACGTAGAAATTGCCAGAGTGTTCCTTTGAATCACGATTCAAAATGACGTATGCAGCATCGGAGAGAATCTCAGGAGTTCTGCAGGTGGCGGTATCGATACCTGGAATCATCTGTAACGCCGCAGTATCGATAGCTGTACGTGGCCACAGTGCGTTAACAGCAATGCCTTCACATTTGAATTCTTCTGCCATACCGAGGACACACATCGACATTCCATACTTTGCCATTGTGTAGGCAACGTGATTCTTAAACCACTTCGCCTTCATGGAAAGTGGTGGTGACAAGGTGAGGATGTGTGGATTTCTGCCAGCCTTAGCGCTCTCCTTGAGGTGTGGAAGTGCAGCCTGTGAGGTTAGGAAGGTGCCGCGCACATTGACATCAAACATGAGGTCAAATCGCTTAGCTGGAGTTGCCAACGTTGGTGTGAGGTTGATGGCACTTGCATTGTTGATCAAAATGTCGATGCCACCAAATTCTGTGGCAGTCTTTTCAATAGCTGATGCGATTTGCTCTTCATCACGGATATCGCATTGGATGGGTAGAGCTACTCCCCCAGCAGCCTCGATCTCTTTTGCTGCGGTAAAGATAGTTCCTGGAAGCTTTGGGTTTGGATCTGCTGTCTTTGCAGCGATTGCAACCGATGCACCATCTGCTGCAGCACGGAGGGCAATCGCAAGACCGATACCTCGAGAGCCGCCGGTGATGAAAATTCTTTTGCCTTGTAGGTTTCCTGAGATTGTCATTACTTTCCACCCTTTTCTTTATCTGCAGCTTTTTTCGCCATGAAATTCATAAACGCTTCCATCGCTTCATCAGATGTGAGCGCTAGCGCGAAGAGTTCGAACTCTGCCTTCATCACCGCTGCTACGGCATCATGCTTACTCGCCTTGATCAACGCTTTAGTATTGATGACTGCAGTGGGAGGTTGGGCAGCAATCTGTAGGGCGATTGTAAGAGCCGTCGCATAACTATCATCAGAGATCTCGGCTACGAGGCCCATCTCCTTGGCACTCTCTGCCGAGAATGATTCACCGGTCATAAATAT
>CANESA010000007.1 GCA_947440735.1 Candidatus Nanopelagicaceae bacterium | reverse complement strand
TCATGATCAACGATTTCGGTAAGTTCAAGAAGGTTGATCGCAAGGCACGTATGGGTCGTAACCCATTCACCGGCGAGACAATCAAGATCAAGGCTTCAAAGAAGGCTCGTTTCTTGCCAGCTAAGGCTCTTAAGGAAATTGTTGCTGGCGATCGCAAACTCGCTCCAGCTCCAAAGCCAGAGCCAAAGCCAGTTGCAAAGCCTGTAGCAAAGAAGGCAGCTCCTAAGAAGGCTGCTAAGAAGAAGGTTGCGAAGAAGGCTCCTAAGAAGGCTGCTAAGAAGGTTGTTCGCAAGGCAGCTCCTAAGAAGGCTGCTAAGAAGAAGGTTGTTCGTAAGAAGAAGTAATTCTCTTCTTTAATAAGGCCCACGCATTGCGCGTGGGCCTTATTTTTTGCCTTAATTTCACTTCCCAGCAGCCCACAAAGTGCGCAGCGCGACTTAGAATTACACCATGTCGAGATCAGGTGCTGGGAGTTCTAAGCCCCTCAAGATTCGCTTCAATCCTCCTGTCGGGTACCCACTCGGAGTCACTCCGACATTTCGATTTGGTGCTTCAATCCTGATTCCCATCATGAAACTCGTTGCTCGTTATGACTATCGAGAAGGGGTGAAGATTCCAAAGAGTGGTCCGCTCATTGTCGTTTCAAACCACGTCTCATATATGGATGCCTTTGCACTTGCCTTCTTTCTCTACTCACACGGGCGAACACCAAGATTTCTTGGAAAATCCCAAGTCTTTAGAGTTCCGATTATTGGGAAAATTCTTTTGGCGGCAGAACAGATTCCGGTAGAGCGAGAAAGTAAAGAAGCGCGCGTTGCGTTGCAGTATGCACTTCGATTACTTGAGATGGGCCATCTCGTCGGTGTCTATCCTGAAGGAACTCTGACTCGAGATAAAGATTGTTGGCCAATGATTGCAAAGACCGGGGCTGCACGTTTGGCAGTCATCGCTCAAGTACCTGTGTATCCAGCTGCGCAGTGGGGGACGCAACAAGTCATACCTCCGTACCGCAAGAAATTGCGAATATTCCCTCGAGCTACGGTTCGCTATCGCGTAGGTGAGCCTGTTGATCTCTCGCGTTGGTATGGAAAAGAGGAAGATCCTGCCGCGATGGTTGAGGCTACGGCGGAAATCATGAGGGCGATTACCGCGCTCCTAGAGGAAATTCGCGGCCAGCAACGTCCTGCGGCTATCTTTGACCCTCATACATCCGATTTACCCCGCACGGGAAACTTTAGAAAAGGTGAGAAGAAGTAATGAGCAGAATTACTGTCTTCGGCGCAGGAGCTTGGGGATCAACCCTTGCCCAGGTGCTCTGCGATGGTGGCAATGAAGTTCTGCTTTGGGGTCGCAACGCTGAGACTATTGGCGAGATTAACGGCTCACATACAAATCAGCGCTACCTTGCAGGCCGAGTGCTTCCGACCGAACTTCGCGCAACAACAGATCTCGACGAAGCTTTTGCTTTCAGTCAGACCTATGTCCTTGCTATTCCTTCCACACAACTAAGAGCAACGCTCAACGAGTGGAAGCCTCGATTCTCAGTCGATTGCACCATCGTGAGTACGCTCAAAGGTATTGAAGTGTCAACGATGCTACGTATGACCGAGATCATTGAACAGGTACTCGGCAAACATAAAATTGCAATCCTGACTGGACCGAATCTGGCTGATGAACTTATCTTGCGCCAACCAGCAGGAGCGGTCGCTGCATCGACATCTCAGGCAGTTGCCGAGAATGTCCGCGAACTCTTTCGCACTCCCTATTACCGCGTGTACACATCAGTGGATTTACTTGGTTGCGAATTAGCAGGTGCGATTAAGAACGTGATTGCACTAGCTGTTGGAATCTCCATTGGAATGGGTTACGGCGAAAATACGCAAGCGATGCTCATTACTCGCGGACTTAACGAAGTTGCCCGACTCTGTGCTGCACATGGATCAGATCCACTTAGTGCTGCCGGTCTTGCAGGAATGGGCGATCTCGTTGCTACATGTGGGTCGCCGCTTTCACGCAATAGAACCTTCGGCGAACTTCTTGGAAAGACCGGATCGATGGAGATGGCTGTTGCTCAGGGTGCAAAGACGGTAGAAGGCGTTGCATCATCTGGTGCGATCGTCGAAATCGCGCACCGCGTAGGTGTTGAAGTTCCTGTCATTGAGGCAGTTGCCGATATCGTCAATGGTTCTCTCACTCCAGAACAGGCCCTGGCTCGCTTGATGGAGATTACGACTCAAGCCGAAAACTTCATCCGATGACTATCCGCGTAGCAATTATCTGTGGCGGACGTAGCAGTGAGCATGAAATTTCCTGCACATCAGCTGGGGGAGTGCTCAGCGCTATTGATCGCACACTCTACGACCCTGTAGTTATTGGCATTACTCAATCAGGTAGTTGGGTGCTTATTCCCGAAGGTTTTAAGCTATCTATAAGTAATGGAGTTCTTCCCGTCGTTCCAGAAGATGGCAAGCCTGTTTCGGTCTCACCAGAAGGTTTTTCTGTTGAAGGAAAATCTCTCGGCATTGAAATCGTCTTTCCGGTTCTGCATGGCCCATATGGAGAAGATGGAACTATTCAAGGACTTCTAGAGATTGCAGATATTCCTTTTGTGGGCTCTGGAGTTTTGGCATCTGCTGTTGCGATGGATAAATCATTTGCTAAGCCAATATTTGCAGCCCATGGAATTAAAGTTGCAGAAGGCTTAGTCATTCGCCAATCTGATTGGAAGTCCAATAAAGGGTCGCTCTCTGCAGATGTTGCAACACTCGGCTATCCCGTCTTCGTTAAACCCGCACGTGGGGGATCGAGTCGCGGGACTACGAAAGTTAAATCAGCTGAGCACTTAACCGCTGCAGTTGAAGAGGCTCACCGTTTTGATCCCAAGGCGATGGTCGAAAATGCTGTAATTGGCCGCGAGATTGAATGCGCGGTGTTGGAAATCAACGGTAAGCCAGAGGCATCAATTGTGGGACAGATAGAGATTGATTCCAAATTTGAGTTTTATGACTTTGAAGCAAAGTATCTCGATGGTGCTACGAGTATCACTTTGCCAGCACCTATTTCAGAAGCGATCGCCGCTCAGATTCAGAGCAGAGCGGTAGAGGCATTTGTTGCACTCGGATGTAGTGGCTTAGCTCGTGTTGATTTCTTCTTAACGCCAAATGGTGAAGTGATAATCAACGAGCTCAATACGATGCCGGGCTTTACAGCAACATCAGTCTTTCCCAAGATGTGGGCAGCCAGTGGCGTTGGTTATACAGAAGTGATTACACACCTGCTCGTCAGCGCGCTTACACGCAATAATGGTGTACTAGGAAATTAGTAAGAAATTAGTAAGTAGTTACAGGGCAAGTAAGGGTGCGAGTAATTCCTGGCACCGCTTGAACCTTTGCAAGAATTGAACGACCAAGATCTTCCATTGAGAGAGATTCGGCGCGCATAATCACATCGTAAGGTCCAGTAACTCCCTCTGCCAGGGTTACACCAGGTATTGCGCCAACGGCTGCGGCAACAGATGATGCCTTTCCTACTTCAGTTTGAATCAAGATAAATACCTGAACAGACATCATGCGTTCCTTTCGCTGGAGTTAAAATTGCTATGACCAAAAGGTACCTCATCATCTAGGCTTAGCGCTATGGCATTTTCCGAGCAGGAGCTCCTTTCACTCGTTGCCTCCATATTCCAGACGCAGTCTTCAGATGAAATCCTCGTTGGAATTGGCGATGATGCAGCCGTTGTGCGTGGAAGTGCCCAGCAAGTAATCACAACCGATGTTGCAGTCGAGGATGTTCACTTTAATAAACGCTGGTCAAACGCCTTTGATATTGGTCGCAAAGTTACCGCTGCAAATATCGCAGATATTTTGGCGATGGGAGCAAAACCTGAATACCTTGTGGTGGCGCTTTCTCTCGTTGGGGATGAGGGAGTTGAGCGCGTTCGCGAAATTGCTGAAGGAATAAAGCACGAGGCCGACAAGACCGGCACACAGGTTGTTGGCGGAGATATTGCTCGAGCGAGTGCGATCTCTATCGCAATGACAGCCATTGGCAGCGTTGAACGTGCAATCACTCGCTCAGGAGCGCAGGTAGGAGATGGAATTTATATCTCATCCCTCACAGGTTGGTCAGCTGCAGGCCTACATATGCTTACACATGACATTGAAGCCGTTCACGCTGTCCATGCAATGGCCTTGAATGAATTTCGTGCGCCTTCACTTGATTATGGAATCGACTTCAGCAGAGCTAGTGCGCTGACAGATACCAGCGATGCCTTACTGATCTCTTGCCAATCCATCGCCGAGGCATCGGGTGTAAACCTTCACATTGACCCTGTGCTGATCGAAAGTGCCTATGAGTTTAAGGAACTTTCTCTTCTGGCCCAGTCAGTAGGTGTTGATGTCTTTGAATGGATACTCGGAGGTGGCGAAGACCATGTATTTGTTGCTACCGGCATCGATCTTCCTGGAATCCGAATTGGAGATGTAAAGCAAGGAACAGGTGTAACTGGTCTTGAAATGAAAAAAGCGCCACAGATGTGGCGCCACTTTCAATAAAGTTTCAATGAGATGTATTAGCGGGTAACTTTTCCAGCCTTGAGGCATGAAGTACAGACATTCTGACGCTTTGTTGAGCCGCCGACGAGTGTGCGTACGCGCTGAATATTTGGATTCCAGCGACGACGTGTCTTTACCTGAGAGTGTGAAACATTGTTACCGAAGCTGGGCCCTTTGCCACAGATATCGCATGTTGATGCCACAGCAGTACTCCTTTTATTTCTTCAATCGTGATCTCTTGATTATGTGACGAACTAGGTCAAATGACCGATTCGGCAGGGCAGAAGGGTATCAAGATAAGGGGTTAGTCGGCCAATCGCGAGAAAAATGCGCTCACATGGAGCATCTACGCGAGAGAATAGCCAGGTGGCGACCCTGGATTCCAAACTCTCATCGGTTCTCGGTGATCGCACAGCAAAAGCGCTGGATACAACGTTCGGCTATCGCACCGTAGGGGACCTTCTTCATCACTATCCACGCCGCTATTTAGTGCGAGGTGAACTCAGTGACATTGCAGCCCTCAACGAAGGTGATGAGGTAACAATTCTTGCCGAGGTATTTAGCGCTTCCACGCGACGCTTTGCCGCTCGTAAAGGCAACATGCTCGAAGTTGTTGTTACAGATGGAACATCCAAGCTCTCGCTGACATTCTTCAATCAAGCATGGCGCGAAAAAGAACTCAAAGTCGGACAGCAAGGCCTCTTTGCAGGCAAGGTCGGTGTATTTAATGGCAAGCGTCAGTTAGCCCATCCAGATTATGAACTCATTCCTGACGGAAACGATGTTGATGCAGCGGTAGAAGGCTTTGCAGGGAAATATCTGCCGATGTATCCAGCATCTGCAAAATTGCCCTCATGGAAAATTTCACAATGTATAGAGCTCTGTATCGGTGCCTTGGATGAAGTAATCGACCCGATCCCGCAATCTATTCTTGATAAACATCAATATCCCTCGTTGCAACAGGCACTTGTTCAGATACATCAGCCTGCTGATTTAGATAGCGCTGAACGGGCACGTGAGCGTCTGACCTTTGATGAGGCATTTATCTTGCAGCTTTTACTCGTGAGCCGAAAAGAGAAGATGAAATCACTCGATGCGATTGCTCGCCTCAAGCGTGAGGGAGGAATTCTTTCTGCCTTCGATCAATCACTTCCATTTGAACTGACAGCTGGACAGGTTGCTGTTGCCGCTGAAATTGAAAGTGATTTAGCCCAATCTCACCCGATGCATCGTTTGTTACAAGGTGAAGTAGGTTCCGGAAAGACTGTGATTGCACTTCGCGCCATGTTGGCTGTGGTTGATAGCGGCGGACAAGCTGCGTTGCTAGCGCCAACAGAAGTACTGGCTGCTCAGCACCTTCGCACAATCGAAAAGTTAATGGGAGTGCTCGCGCATGGAGGAATGATTGGTGCGTCAGATATTGCAACCCGCGTGACGCTCATAACCGGATCTCAGAGTGCATCAGAGCGAAAAGATGCACTAGCCCTTGCTGCTAGCGGCACAGCCGGAATAGTGATTGGTACCCATGCACTTCTGAGTGCTTCCGTTGAGTTTAAAGATTTAGGACTCATAGTCGTTGATGAGCAACATCGCTTTGGTGTGGAACAGCGAGATGCACTTAAGGGGAAGGCAAAGATTCCTCCACATCTTCTTGTTATGACAGCAACGCCGATACCACGCACAGTTGCGATGACAGTATTCGGTGATTTAGATATCTCAACGTTACGAGAACTACCTTTGGGTCGCGCGCCAATAACTACTCACGTTGTGAACACGCTAGAAAAGCCGGCATACCTTGAGAGAGCGTGGGAGCGAATCTGTGAAGAAGTCTCGCAGGGACATCAAGCGTACGTAGTTGCTTCACGAATCAACGCTGATGTCACAGAGGATGCTGATATCGACTTCCTGCTTGGTACAACATCACTAGAGCTTGCAAGTGTTGATGAGCTAGCGCCAAAACTTGCAACAGGAGCGCTCAAAGGAGTTCGAGTCGCTCCGCTCCACGGTCGCCTTTCCAGCGAGCTTAAAGAGGCAACTATGAGCGCATTTGCAGCACACGAATTAGATGTTCTTGTTTCAACTACCGTCATCGAAGTTGGTGTCGATGTGCCCAACGCAACTGTGATGGTCATCATGGATGCAGAACGCTTTGGTGTATCGCAATTACATCAATTACGTGGACGTGTGGGTCGCGGAACTTCACCTGGTCTCTGTATTTTGATTACAACGGCAATCGTAGAAACACCAGCTCGGATACGCCTCGAGGCTGTTGCAGGAAGTACAGATGGTTTCGAACTTTCACGGATTGATTTAGAGCAGCGCCGTGAGGGAGATGTTTTAGGAGCTGCCCAATCTGGCTCTCGCTCACATCTGCGCCTCCTTCGCGTGTTACGAGATGAAGATTTGATTCTTACCGCTCGCGCAGATGCCCAGGAGATATTGGCTGGCGATCCTGATCTGTCAAACCACGAGCAGTTAGCTAGAGAGTTCGCTAAAGTTGAAGATGACGAAGCTTCCGATTTCATAGATAAGGGTTAGGTCGATGAGAATTATTGCTGGCCTAGCTAAAGGCAGAAATATCCCTGCAGTCGCACAATCGACCCGACCAACATCAGATCGTGCACGCGAGGCACTCTTTTCATCACTCGCATCAGAGTTTGGCGAGCTTGATGGGCTCAACGTTCTTGACCTCTACTCAGGAACCGGCGCAATTGGACTTGAAGCACTTTCGCGAGGCAGCTCGACGGTGCACTGTGTAGAAAGTAATGAAAAGGCAGCAGCATCGATCCTTTCAAACTATGAAGGAATTAAGAGTTCACAATTTCCAGGTAACTTCCATCTCTATTCGATGCCTGTTGATCGCTTTCTAGAAGGTCCTGCACCAATGCAGTACCACTTCATCTACATTGATCCACCGTATGATTTTTCAGATGTTGAAATCATTGAGAATCTCATTGCCCTTGTTGATGGAAAATTCATCCATCCCGATGGATTAATCGCGATAGAGCGAAATAGCAGAGTGCGTGAGTTGAGCTGGCCATATGGTCTTGAGCAACTGCGCGAAAAAAACTACGGTCAAGCAACGATTTTCTACGGCGTTCCTACGCTTGAAATGGATCTCGGCTGATCTTCTTGCTAGCGTTTGCCTTATGAAGCGCGCTGTCTGCCCTGGATCTTTCGATCCCGTGACCTTTGGCCACCTAGATATCATCGAGCGCGCCAGTGCCCAATTCGATGAGGTAGTCATCGCAGTCTTAGTAAATCGCACTAAGTCGAGCATGTTCACCGTGCAAGAGCGCATGGAGATGATCACAAAGACAACTGCGCATCTTCCAAATATTCGCGTCGACTCCTGGTCAGGGCTTCTTGTCGAGTATTGCAAGAGCAACGATATTCAGAGCATCGTGAAGGGACTTCGTGCTGTGACTGACTTCGATTACGAATTGCAGATGGCTCAAGTCAATCTCCAGGCTTCGGGTGTCGAGACAATGTTTATGGCGACAGCACCAGCACATTCCTTCCTTTCATCATCACTTGTTAAAGAGCTTGCTCATTACGGAGGAGATGTATCCTCGATGGTTCCAAAGATCGTCAACGAAGCTCTCAAAGCTCGCGTAGCAGAAAGCGGTAACTAACCATGGATTCAATGGAAAAACTCAATGCAGCAATTACTCTCATTGAAGAAGCACGTGGAGTTCCACTATCTGCCTCTTGCGTAGTTCACCGTGGAGAGATTCTAGAAATCCTTGATGGAGCTCGAGTTGCTCTACCTACCGATCTTGATCAAGCGATTGAAATCATCTCATCACGCGATCTCATCATTGAAGAAGCGCGTACAAGTGCAGAGCACTTAATTGGAACAGCGCGTGAGGATGTATCACGTATGGTTGAGCAGACTGCGATCGTTCAAGCAGCACGCGATGAAGCACAGCGCATTCTTGATGATGCCCGATTGCTTGCCGATGAAGAGCGTGCCGAGGTAGAAACATATATTGATGGGCGACTAGCCACACTTGAAGTCATTCTCAATAAAACCATGGAAGCTGTCGCACGAGGTCGCGAGCGCCTCGAAGGTGCTGACGATAAGGATATTCTTTCGCAACTTTCAGAAGAAAAATAAGAGTAATTTCTGTGGTTAAGCCTTCCCATATTTATCATCTCAATACACATGAGGTTCCTCGTCGCGCGGGTGAGATGAAGGAGTACCAACTCGATCTCATTGTTCCTGAGCCACTGGGTGTACCTCTGATTTCCGTGCAGATCGGATCTATCGTTGAAGTCGATGCGCGTCTCGAGTCTGTTACTGAGGGAATTCTGCTCAGTGCCGAAATTTTTGCCGTTGCTACCGGTGAATGCATTCGCTGCTTAGACCCAGTTGAACTAGAAATTGATCGCACAATTCAAGAGCTCTATCTCTATGAAGATGATGGTGGAAAGAACGCGAAGAAGAAGAGCCACTCTAAGAAGAGTCTGCCTGTTGAAGATGAACTCGATGAGGTTGAGCTTCTCTATCTCGATGGCGTCATCATGGACCTGGAACCACCGATCCGCGATGCGATCGTGCTCGATCTACCTGTGAACCCACTCTGTGACCCAGATTGCATGGGGCTCTGCCCAGATTGTGGCCAAAAGTGGTCATTGCTGGCGCAGGACCACGCCCATGAGGTCATCGATGCTCGTTGGGCCGGCCTCGATGGTCTGGATTTTAAGAATTCGGACTCTTAGGGGATACTTCTCCCATACATTGCCCCGCTCGATACCCCGCTCGATTACATATTTTTTAAAAGAAGGACGGTTTACCTCATGCCAGTACCAAAGCGAAAGATGTCTCGTTCGAAGACACGTTCACGTCGAAGCATGTGGAAGACAACTGCCGCAGCACTTGCAAATTGCCCACAGTGCCAGCAGCCAAAGTTGCAGCACACAGCATGTCCAACATGCGGTACATATAACCGCCGCCAAGTTATAGACATCTGATCGAAGGCTTGTTCTGTTCTCTGATCTCACGAAGGCTCTCGGCGTTGAGGTTGATCCGCAACTCCTTGAGTTAGCTTTAACTCATCGCTCTTTTGCTTATGAAAATGGTTCAACACTTACCAATGAGCGATTAGAGTTTCTGGGAGATTCAGTTCTTGGACTTGTCGTTACAGAAGAGCTCTACCTTCGTTATCCAGATTTAGATGAAAGCCGTCTCTCTCCACTGCGTTCTGGAATAGTAAATATGCGTGCGCTGGCAGATATTGCTCGCACCTTAGAACTCGGAAAATATATTCGCCTCGGAAAAGGCGAAGAAGTGACAAATGGTCGCGATAAGAACTCCTTATTGGGAGATGCCTTAGAGGCGCTCATTGGAGCGATCTATATCGATTCTGGTTTTGCAACTGCATCAGCTGTTATTCAGAGACTTATCAAGAGCACCCTCGAAGAAGCGATGGCAAAAGGTGCGGGCCTTGATGGAAAAACCGCCCTGCAAGAGCTTGTTGCATCCCTCGGAAAGGGAACACTCGAATATCTGGTTGCTGAAAGCGGTCCGGATCACGACAAATCCTTTACCGCCACTGCTGTAGTCGGGGGAGTCGAAATTGCGCAAGGAGACGGCAAAAGTAAGCGTGAAGCCGAGCAAGCCGCGGCCCGTAGTGCCTACGAAAAATTGAGCATATAAACCGATAGGTTTGCCCACGTGTATTTGAAGAGCATCACCCTCAAGGGCTTTAAGTCCTTCGCCTCAGCGACGACTCTTCGGCTTGAGCCGGGAATTACCTGCGTGGTTGGTCCTAACGGCTCTGGAAAATCAAATGTGGTGGATGCGCTCACGTGGGTTATGGGTGAACAGGGTGCAAAGTCTCTACGCGGCGGAAAGATGGAAGATGTAATTTTTGCTGGAACTTCAGGGCGTGCTCCACTTGGTCGCGCAGAAGTATCCCTGACTATCGATAATTCAGATGGCGCACTTCCTATCGAATATAGCGAAGTAACTATTTCGCGCATACTTTTCCGAAACGGTCAGAGCGAATACCAAATAAATGGTGAGGCTTCGCGCCTTCTCGATATTCAAGAACTCTTAAGTGATTCAGGTATTGGCCGCGAAATGCACGTCATCGTGGGTCAGGGCCAGCTCGATGCAATCTTGATGGCAACACCTGAAGAGCGTCGTGGATTTATTGAAGAGGCTGCAGGTGTTCTTAAGCACCGCAAGCGTAAAGAGAAGGCGCTGCGCAAGCTCGACTCCATGCAGGCAAACCTTGCTCGCGTACAAGATCTCACTGTAGAACTTCGTCGCCAACTTCGTCCGTTAGGTAAGCAGGCAGAAGTTGCCAAGAAGGCTGCAACGATTCAAGCCGATCTTCGTGATGCCAAGCTACGACTCTTAGCTGATGACTTTATTAATTTATCTAAGACTCTCGATGCTGAAGTTGCAGATGAAACCGCGCTGCGCGCTCGCAGATCTGAGGTAGAAGGCGAACTCGAAACAACTCGTCGTCGCGAAGAATCACTCGATGCTCAATCAGCCTTTGAAAGTCCACTACTCATTCAAGCGCAAGAAAATTTCTACTCACTTTCAGCACTCCGTGAAAAATTCCGCGGTACTCAATCTCTTGCCCAAGAACGCTCACGCTTCTTAGCCGAAGAAGCTGAAGAAGCTCGTAGCGCAGGACGAGATCCAGATGCTCTTGAACGCGAAGCAGCAACTCTTCGTGCGGAGGAAAGTGCACTACGTACAAGTGTTGAATCCGCACGCGCGCACCTTATTCAATCAACGCAAGAGTTAACCAATGCCGAAGCTGGACTCAAGGACGAAGAAGATAAAATTGCAGCAGCTCTTCGAGCGATTGCAGATCAGCGTGAAGGCACGGCTAGACAAGAGGGTCACATCAAATCTCTCGCTGCTCGCCTTGATGCAATTGCCGAAGAGATCTCACGTCTGACAAAGGCGCGTGATGAGGCTCAGGCACGAGTAGATAGCGCTTCGCGTGAGTACTCAACTCTTGAGATGGAGATTGCAGGGGCAGATGCCGGCGAGCAAGGGCTTGATTCACTCTTTGAACAAGCAAAACGCGAGTTAGATGCTGCAAAGAAGAAGCACTCAGATTTTATTGATCTCGAGCGCAGCACTGAGCGTGAGAAGAATGCGACCGAAGCAAAGCTTGAGGCGATCCGAATTACCTCCAGCAATCGCGATGGTGGAGCTGCTCTCGTGCGCGATTCTCGCGGTATTTCAATATTAGGTTCAATCGCATCACTCATTCGTATCGATGCCGGCTGGGAAGCAGCAACTGCATCCGCACTTGGCTCTTTAGCCGATGCGATCGTTGTGCGCGATCTCAACTCTGCGGTGAGTGCGCTCACAACTCTACGCAGTGAGAACTTAGGTCAAGCCGATGTTCTAGTACACGATGGAAATAGCGCGCAGACCTTGGCGATTCCACAAGGTTTAACTCCTTTGCTCCAACATATTCACACAAGCGAGATTGATGACCTGCTGACCTCACTTCTTGCAACGACAGTGGTAGCAAATGATGCACGTGCTGCCCAAGATATTCTGCGCAGCCACCCGCAATTAACTGTTGTTACTCGCGATGGCGACGTCCTTACAAGTAGAAGAGTCCGCGGTGGATCTAAGTCCTCATCATCACTGATTGAAATTAGCGCCCTCATTGAAGAACTCTCGGCAAAACTTGAAGTCTTAAACCACGAATGCAACCGCCTTACATTTGAAATATCTACAGCTGCTCATGAAGTTGAAGGTAAGCAGAGCGCATTCGAAGTTGCTCTATCGCAACTCAATGAATCAGATGCGCGCATCGCTGCAATTACAGAGGCACTTGCGGTCTCAGGTCAGAATATGAAATCTGCCAGCGCTGAAGTTGAACGACTCAACGTTGCCATCTCTGAGGCTAGCGCAGCAAAGTCACGCGATGAGAATGAACTCAGAGTTGCCTCCGAGCAATTACAGCATCACGGTGAGATTGCCGAGCCAGATCATCAACTCGCTCAATCTCTTCGCCAGAAAGTTTCATCATCCCGTACAACAGAAGTTGAAGCTCGCTTAGCTGTGCGCACAAGTGAAGAGCGAGTGGATTCACTAGCTGCGCGCGCTCAGGCACTTGAAGATGGTGCGCGAGCCGAGCGTGAAGCATCAGAGCGCGCTGTGACGCGTCGTGGTGCACGTGCACGTGGTGCCTTGATCTCTCAAGCAATTGCAGAGGCTGCTTACGAGGCGTTGATTCACATCGAACGTTCTATTGCTAAAGCATCAGCAGAGCGCGCACGACTAGAGAGTTCCCGAAGTGATCGCGAAGGTGAAACTCTTACAGTGAGAGCCCGTAGCCGTCAGCTCACACTTGAACTCGATCAACTTACATCTAGCGTTCATCGTGACGAGATTGCTCGCGCAGAGCAGCGTATGCGTATTGAAGCGTTGGAGACCAAGGCGGTAGAAGAACTTGGTATTGATGTCACCACTTTGGTCAATGAATACGGTCCAGATAAAGATGTTCCAACATTTATTGAAACCGAAAGTGGCGAGATTGTCGCAACCGAGATGGTTCCTTATCGCCGTGATCAGCAGGAGAAGCGCTTGGCTGCCACAGAGCGATCACTTACATTGCTTGGAAAAATTAACCCGCTTGCTCTTGAAGAGTACAGCGCGCTAGAAGAGCGTTTGAAGTTCTTGGCAGAACAACTTGAGGATCTTAAGAATACGAAGAAAGATTTGCTCGATATCATCAAGGAAGTTGATGATCGTGTTCAGCAGATCTTCATGGAAGCTTTCGAAGAGACTGCTAAGCAATTTACCGATATCTTCCCTCGTCTATTCCCAGGTGGCGATGGTCGTTTGATCTTGACAAACCCTGATGATCTTTTGAATTCAGGAGTCGATGTCGAGGCGCGTCCACCGGGAAAGCGCATCAAGCGTTTATCTCTTCTCTCAGGAGGCGAAAAGTCTCTTACAGCCGTTGCGATGCTAATAGCAATCTTTAAGGCCCGTCCAAGTCCGTTCTACGTCTTGGATGAAGTCGAAGCTGCCCTCGATGATGTAAACCTTGGCCGCTTACTTGGAGTTCTTGAAGAACTTCGCGAGAGTTCACAGCTGATCATCATTACTCACCAGAAGCGCACTATGGAGATTGCTGATGCTCTCTATGGCGTAACAATGCGCGGTGATGGCGTGACAGAAGTGATTTCACAACGCTTACGCGAATCCGAAAACGCATAACCTAAGGTTGCCTCGATGGGTTTATTTGGAAAACTCGTTGCAAAACTTTCGCGGTCTTCAATTACCCCGTTAGATTGGGATGAGGCACGTAAAGAGCTTCTTGGATCAGATTTAGGTCCCACTCTGGTTGATCAGGTAATCACCTCGGCAAAGAAGTTACGAGCAGAGGATGCGCAGTCGGGGCTTACCTCAATTCTCACTGAAATTTTGAGTACTCGATCACGCGAGATTAGCTATCAGAGCCCACTCTCTGTCTTCTTGATTGTTGGAATCAATGGAACTGGAAAGACAACTTCCGCCGCAAAATTAGCCAACGCGCTTCAGAAGAGTCAACGATCAGTTGCACTAGCTGCTGCAGATACATTCCGCGCAGCAGCAGT
>CANESA010000006.1 GCA_947440735.1 Candidatus Nanopelagicaceae bacterium | reverse complement strand
GCAACACGCTCTTGCAACTTCTCTTTATCCCAATCGGAATCAGATGTTGCGATCTCGTTGCGGATTTCAGTGACACGGCCAGCAACTGCTGCCTTATCTCCTGCTCCATCAACGATTGTTGTTGCATCCTTTGTGATCACAATGCGGCGAGCGCGGCCAAGATCGCTCAAGTTAACCTGATCAAGCTTCATGCCGATCTCGCTTGAGACCACCTGTCCGCCAGTCAAGATTGCAATATCTTGCAACATCGACTTGCGACGATCGCCAAAGCCTGGAGCCTTCACAGCTGCTGAAGTAAATACTCCACGCATACGGTTAACAACGAGGGTAGAAAGTGCCTCTCCTTCAACATCTTCTGCGATGATCAAGAGTGGCTTTCCTGCCTGTGAAACCTTTTCCAGAATTGGAAGAAGTTCGGCTAATGCTGAGATCTTATTTGCAGAGATCAAGATGTAGGCATCATCAAGAACTGATTCCATACGATCTTGATCGGTAACAAAGTACGGTGAGATGTAGCCCTTATCGAACTGCATACCTTCGGTGAATTCGAGTTCAACGGACGCAGTAGATGCTTCTTCCACAGTGATAACGCCATCTTTGCCGACCTTATCCATCGCCTCTGCGATGAGATCTCCGATAGTGCGATCCTTAGCTGAGATTGTTGCAACATCTGCAATCTGCGCGCGATCCTTTACTGGGATTGCTATCTCGTGAAGCTTCTTTGAGACAGCCTCAACAGCTGCTTCGATTCCTAGTTTGAGATCCATTGGCTGAGCGCCGGCTGCGAGGTTACGAAGACCTTCCTTGACCATCGCTTGTGCCAATACGGTCGCCGTTGTTGTTCCGTCGCCTGCAACATCGTTTGTCTTTGTTGCAACTTCCTTCACAAGCTGTGCGCCCATGTTCTCGGCTGGATCTGAAAGTTCAATTTCCTTTGCAATGGTGACGCCATCGTTTGTAATCACTGGTGCGCCAAATGACTTGGCAATCACTACGTTTCGACCCTTAGGACCCAGTGTTACTTTGACGGTATCAGCGAGGATATTTACTCCACGCTCCATCGCACGACGAGCATGCTCGTCGAAATCTAGAATTTTTCCCATCGTCTATCGCTCAATAACTGCAAGGACATCGCGCGCTGAAAGCACGAGGAACTCTTCGTTGTTGAACTTCATTTCAGTTCCGCCGTACTTGCTGTAGAGAACGACATCGCCAACCTTGACATCCATTGGAACGCGAACGCCATCATCAAAGCGACCTGGGCCAACGGCGAGAACTACGCCTTCCTGTGGCTTCTCTTTGGCGGTATCTGGAATAACCAAACCTGATGCTGTAACTGTCTCAGCCTCGTTGGTCTTAACAACGATGCGATCTTCAAGTGGCTTAATGGCAATGGCCATGGTCTTACTCCTTTTGCTATTAGCAGTGTGGGGTCGAGAGTGCTAACGCTAAGACTAGGCAAGGGATCGAGCGCTCGCAAATCCTGCCAGCTTGATTGCTCGGGCTAGAGGCTCACTGTCTCCACATCCATTGAAGAGGTCGCATCGAAGGCCAACGGGCTTGCTGGGCGGCCGGCAGCGATCATCAGGGCCCCCAGGGAGGCCACCATCGCCCCATTATCGGTGCAGAGGGCTGGTTCTGGGATGGCTAGTGAGATCTTGGCGCGCTCGCAGCGCTCGGTAGCCAGATGGCGAAGGCGCGAGTTTGCCGCGACTCCCCCTGCGATTACAAGGCGATCGATTCCAGATTCTTGGCAGGCGCGCACTGCTTTCTGCAACAGAACATCGACGACAGCTTCTTGGAAGGATGCTGCAACATCGCTCTTTGCATAATTCGGTGTCGCTTCAAGGTACCTGGCAACGGCAGTTTTAAGTCCTGAGAAAGAGAAATCGTAAGGACGAGTTCTCCAATCCTCTGATGTTGTAAGTCCTCGCGGAAAATCAATCGCAGTTGGATTGCCATCGCGTGCAGTGCGATCGATGGCAGGTCCACCTGGAAAACCTAAATCCATAACGCGTGCAATTTTATCGAACGCCTCCCCTGCTGCATCATCCATCGTTGCACCAAGTTTGGTAATCGAATGTGTGATGTCATCAATTTTCAAAAGTGAAGAGTGTCCACCACTCACCAACAACGCAATTGTTGGCTCGACTGGATTACTATGAGTTAAGTAATCGACGCTGATATGTGCCGCTAAATGATTGACGGCATAGATAGGGCGACCAAGGCCGAGTGCTAAACCAGCAGCAGTGGATGTTCCGACCAAGAGTGCACCAATAAGTCCAGGACCTGCAGTCACGGCAACGGCATCAATATCTTTCAGTGTGAGCCCTGCATCCTTGAGCGCTTGGGCGAGCGCGGGTTGAATCGCTTCAAGGTGGGCACGACTTGCAATCTCTGGCACAACTCCACCAAAGCGCGCATGTTCGTCAACGCTCGACGCGATGACGTTTGCAAGCAATGTTCGCCCAGCAACGATTCCAATCGCTGTCTCATCACAGGATGTTTCGATACCAAGTACTAACGGCCCTCTCACTACGCTCATTCGAGCACCTTAGACATCACAAGAGCGTCAATGCCTGGACCATAATAATCAGGGCGCATCGAAATGATCGCAAAGCCCTCAGAGATATAGAGAGCTTGTGCCGGCAGATTATTCTTTTCTACCTCTAAGAAAATCGTTGGGGACTTCTTTGAATACGCCCAATCAATAAGTGAAGTCACCATGTGGCGAGCAATGCCGCGAAGGCGAAAGTCTGGGTCCACTGCAACCGTTAAAACATCAGTATCAGCGCCCTCTGCAGCACACATGGCACCTGCCCACCCAATGATCTGATGGTTGCTATCGCAGGCAACGAGATAGTGGCGAGTAATGCCGTTATTGGAGATCTCTTCTTTAAATTGGCCAATCGACCATGGATCATCTTTAAAGATCTCTTTCTCAAGGGATGCCACAACTGGAACGTCAAGTGCGATCATGGCGCGATAAGTAATTGTCATGTGCGATCCGCCGTCGCTACTGCATCTGGTCTGCGTAGATAGAAAGGCTCTGCGTAGTTCGTCTGCGCCGACAGTTCAACCATACGAGTGATATCTGGATATCGATCAATGATGTATCCATCTACATCTGCAGGAAAGTTAACGGCTGGTCCTTCAACTCGGCTACCTGATTTATATGTGGCCCAGTAAATCTCTTTGCGACGAGCATCAATTGCCACTGTGTACTCATCAAGGTCCACAACAATGGCATCAAGTGAACAGATACCTACAACTTCAATATTTCGCGCCGCAGCAAATGCGCGTGCAAATGAGATTCCAACGCGCAGTCCAGTGAATGGTCCTGGCCCCATGCCGACAACTACATGATCAGGATTTACTCCAGCGCTCAAAGCTTGCTTCACAAGATCTGCAACAGCGTTACCGTGATCTGTTGCGCCGTCGTGAAATCCCTGCCACACAATGTCTCCATCTCGCACAAGGCCCACGATCGTGCGAGCTGTAGCGGTATCAATAACTAGAGAGACTGTCATAGCTGCACACCGTCCCAACGTGAACCTACTGCGCGGATTGTGACGATTCGTTCTTCGTTAGTGCGATCGATATCAATCTCTAAGCGATCATCACTGAGGCGCGCAGATTCTGCTCCGCCCCATTCGATAACAGTTAGGCCATCTTCGCGCGCAGTATCAAGATCTAAATCATCGAGATAGGCTGCAGCATTTCCTGCCTCCAGTAAACGATAAACGTCGACATGAATGAGCGGAATTGAACCTTGATGAATTCGTGAAATAACAAAGGTGGGCGATGTGACATCTGTAATCCCAAGTGCTCGTCCCACACCTTGTACAAAGACAGTCTTGCCCGCACCTAATGGACCGTTGAGAAGTATGAGATCTCCTACGCGACATTGGCGCGCGATCTTTTCACCGAGATCAAACATCTCTTGCACTGATGCGATCTTCATAGTGGTCAAGGGTACTAGCGAAAAAGAGACAGGGGCCGCGCTTTCGCGCAACCCCTGTCTCGTAGGATCTTTTCTACAACTTAATGTTTACTTGTTGTAGTGCTTCAGATCGTTTGGTCGAAAATCGAGATCGCCGCTGAGATAGGGAACCTTTGTTGCAAGGTATTCAACGTACGCCCCAGTTGGAACTTTTCCAGATTTAGCCGCAACATCAAGCATGCCCACCCAAGCAAGCATCTGCTTCTTGGTAAATGATTGATGCTCTACTCCAGATACTGCTCCGGCTCCAGTTAAGTCAGGAAGGCCAGCCGCCGTAAATTTAGTATATGTCTCAGGCGTCAACGCATAGATTGCAAGGGTGTTAAAGCGTGGCTTAGGACCAACTTTCGATGCTTCCCATTTGGTGAGCGCAGCTTCATAGGCCTCCCGCTTCTTATCTACGTAATAAGCAGTGTTGCCTGATTGAACAAGACGATCCGCTTCATTGTGAAGCAAAATCGTTGGAAGCGTTGATGAATATGACACTTTCCCCATCGCCTTGAACGTAGCTACGGTATCTGCATTTCCGGTCACACGTGGCGCCATAGCAAGCACGCCAAGCATCGCATTGATGCCGTCATCACCAGAGAGTCCCAGGTTATAGCGGCCAGCATCTCCTTCATCGAGAAGTGCAGAGTAATTTGTCTTAGTGTTGTCATAGAACCCAGGCCCAATCATTTCACCGATTGAATTACCAGTAATGACCGTGGTACCTAATGCATACTGAAAATTCTCTAGGATAGCCACTGTCGCGTTAATACTATGTTCGGCGATAACAGCATTGGTAGAGATTCCATCCATATGCAAGCTCTTTGTCGGCACTCCACCAAGGAGT
Source organism: Candidatus Nanopelagicaceae bacterium (assembly GCA_947440735.1). The sequence goes on along the minus strand of CANESA010000006.1, from coordinate 11,260 downwards.
CCCATGAGAAGAAGTGCGGAGCGTTGTGGAATGCCGGAGCCCTTCAAGGCAGCAGGGTATTCAAGTCCTGGTGCACCAAGATTTTTGCTCCAGGCAGTTAGCAGAGCTGCCGCTTTTTGTAACTCTCCCACTGCTGCCATCCATCCAGCAGCGCCCTTTCCGCCCATAGCCGCGCATCCCTTGATTGTTGGATCCGCAAAGACGCTCAATAGGTAGAAGAGGTCGCAGCCAGATTGGCCGTTAACAGAAATCGGTGCTCCAACACCTGCCATCAATCCAACAGAGTCTGCGTAGGTTGGATACTTCTCAACGAATTCTGTGAGGCTTCCTCCCGCTCCAGATGCTCCATAGAGAACTTTCTTTTGAATTTGGGGATATTTAGCTGTGGTTATATCAATTAATTCCTTGATCATCTCAACGCGGAAGGAGACATTCCAACCGCGCATGCCTTTGACCGTTCCATCGTAGCTGGCTAGGCCTTTACCGGATTGGAGCATCTCTTTGGAGATATCAAAGGGATCTGTAACTCCATTTTTATTGGCACTAGTTGGGGCAATCTCCTCGACACCCGTAGGAACAGAGAATATGCCGGGATATGTTGGCCTTACCCCGTGCTCCCAAAAGTACATGATCCCTTTGAAGTTCACTGGCATTTTTAAGAGATAGCCAGCGCCATTTGTGAGTGTTCCGGTACATGTTTCGATGCTCTTTGCAGTTGCGCAAACAGGTGCTGCTGATGCCGAAGGCGTAATCGCAACGCTAGCTGTTACCACAAGTGTTGCTGCACCAAGAGCTGCGATTAATTTACGCTTTGTCATTGATTTCATCTGATTAACCAACCTTTGGTAGGGCATCTGCAGCGATTGCAGGACGCGTGTACTTGAGCTCTGTAACTGCACCATTTGCAGAGTCTGTGGTCCAGAGTTTGCGAGGTGAATCAACAGGAATGAGTGCGGTTTTTGCATCGTACTTACCGACCCAGAAACCTGTAAATGCTTCGTGAGTTGTCGCAGAGTATCCAAGTGGAGCGAGAGCAGCACTTGAGAGCTTTGCTCCATTGGATTGGACGTAATTGATGATTCCTGGGCGGGTGAGATTCTTACCTGCGCCAAGAAGAGCTGACGTCATGAGATATCCGATATTCATTCCTTGAAGAACGTTGTTATCCCATCGCTTATCAGGGCCTTTGTTGAATTCGTCATTGATCTTGATGAAAGCCTTGACGTATTCATCCGAGGTTTCCGAAGGTGATGGAGCGTGGGATGCTGAAATTGTTCCAGCAAGGAGTCCTGCTGATGAAGCTGCAGGGATTCCACCAGCGCCAAGAATGGTCTGGAATGTAGTCGCATCTGAACCTACAGAGATAACTACAAATTGTGGCCTGTAAGCAATCTTTGCGGCAGCTCCGACGGCAATCGCAAATGCTGATGCGACCGCTCCAATAAATACAACCTCAACACCGTTGGCCTGTAGCTGCTTCATCTGAGCATCAAGACCAAGTGATCCTTGTGTGCCGGCGATGAAAGTTGCAGCAGTTTTTCTCGCTTCAAAGGTGAGGCCAGAAATTTTTAGACCTTCGACAGTATTACGGCCGAAGTCATCGGTCTGATAGAGAATTCCAAGCTTTTTAGTTGGGAAGGTCTCTTTTACATATTTACCTAAGATTTTTGCTTCAGTTACGTAAGTACCGAGTGCGCCGAATGTTGTTGGATACTTCTTTGGGTCTGTGTAGAAACCGCTATAACCGCTATTTACAAAAAGATCAGGAATTCCACGGCGGTTAATGTCTTTAATGACTGAGATGTGGGTTTGTGTACCAACGCTACCCACCATTGCAAAGACTTTATCTTTATTGATCAGCGCTGAGGCTGTGGTGACAGTGAGGCCAGCCTTATAAGCATCGTCTTTTACAACTAACTTAATATTGCGGCCGTGCACGCCACCTTTTGAATTTACATAATCAAAATAGGCGCGCATGGCGTCATCTACCTTGTTATATCCAGGGCTGGCAGCCCCTGTTTGTGGCAATTGCATGCCCAATACGATTTCTGTGGCACTGACACCTGGTGTCGTAGCCGCCTGTGCCGGCAGGATTGATACTGCGAGGGCACTTGCTGCAAAAGCAGCAACTATAGTGATCATCCCGCGACGTGTTCGGGACAGAGATGCACGATTTTTCACCGCATTAACTCTTTTCTTTGCTCCATATTTACTCACACCTTGCTATCAAAGGTGTGAGCACTCGGCCCAAGGGTGGGCTCGAACAACCCCACGTTAACAGAAGGTTTCATAAATGTGAACGGTTAAAGCGACAAGTCTGAGCGTGGGAACGGCTTTTCTGCCTTCTTTAGACTTTTTTAACAATCACTTATGCTTGTGGAGGTGGTTGCCACCGGCGACTCCTGCCGGATTTATGACCACCGTTAGGATCAACAAAATACCGCCAACGAGGGCTGGAAGATAATTGGACACTTGTTCTGAGAGCTCAAAGGAGTGAACTGCATAGTCGATCCAATCAGGAAGAAAAACTACCAGCACGCTGCCGATAAAGGCACCCGCGATACTTCTGATGCCACCAAGAATTGCACCCGTGAGAAGCATGAGTGAGAGAGACGTTGGATAGGTACTCGGTCCGACGGATCCTCGCAATCCGTAGAGCGCTCCGGCAAGGCCTGCAAAAGCTGCTGAAATTGTAAAGACAAAAACTTTCTGTCTGGAAACTTTGACGCCCGTTAATGCAGATGCGATTTCGTGGTCACGTATTGAACGCCAAACACGGCCAGAGCGAGAGAGGAGTAAGTTCGAAGCAAAAAAGAGTGAGATTAGCGCAAATGGTAGCGCAACATAGAATTGCCACATTTCATAACTTGGATCTCCGAAAGTATTTACAAACCACTCAGGCGGATAACCAACATCTACCTGCAATCCCTCATCACCTTTAAAGACAGATCCGAATCGATTTGCAATTGATGGAATGGCAAGTGCAACTACAAGGGTTGTGCCCGCTAAGTACGGTCCACTGAGGCGAGCCGCGACGGTGCCAAGGATTAAGCCGGCCAATCCACCGCTAACAATTGCCAACGGAACCGCAATCCATAAGGACATTTCAAGATTAATAATCATTAATGCGGTGCTATATCCACCGACTGCCATGAGCGCGCCTTGGCCAAGTGAAATCTGGCCAGAAATTCCAGTAAGTATTACGATCGACAAAATTCCAATAAAGAGAATGAGAGTTACTGCGAGTTGACCTTGATTGTATGGTTCAAAACTTCTCGCTGCCAAGAAAATCAAGAGTCCAAAAAGAGCAGTTCGGATAGAACTCTTGCGAACTATAGATTTAGGGCGTGAGCTAGACACGACGCGTATCCTTTCCACCAAGAATGCCTCGAGGGCGCACGACAAGAACAAATATCAAGACTGCAAGAATTGCTAGATAGATATCTTCTGGAGTCATGTAGTAGTTGACGAAAGAAATTACAAATCCCAAAATGAATCCACCGATGACAGATCCTGGGAGACTATCAAGGCCACCCACGACCGCTGCAGTAAATCCGATGATGAGTGCGAGGTCGAGAGTGTATGGAGATAGGTTGGATGTCGGAGTGAGTAAGAGTCCAGCGAGAGAAGATGCAGCACCGGAGATAGCCCAACTCAATGCACGGACGCCATTGGTACGGATTCCGCTGAGTTTTGCGACTTCCTGGTCAAGTGCACTTGCACGCATTGCCAATCCGACACCAGTTTTCTTAAAGAAGATCACGGTGAGAATGAGAGTGATGGCAACCACGGTCACAACAAAAAGATCAAATGATGTAAACGGCATCACTCTGCCGGCAATTGTGTAACCCTCCTGGGCGAAAGGAGCCTGAAAACCGCGTTCCTCTGCCGCCCAAATAACGCCCGCTAAAGCTTGGAGCACACCCAAGATTCCAAGGGATGCGATCACCGGCACAGCCGATCGCATCGATTGACTGCTCAGTAACTCGGTCTGCTTCTTATTTGAGAGAGGTCGCATAACAACCAGATCTAGGAATACACCCAAAAGCGCTCCGGCAGCAATTGCTACAAAAAACGCCAACCAGTATGAATATCCATTCATAATTAATGTCGATGCGATGTATGTACTAAACATGGCTTGACCCATTTGAGCGAAGTTAACAATTCCAGCACCACGCCATACAAGGACTAATCCCATTGCGACGAGTGCGTAAATTGCACCACGTGAAGTACCGGTGAACAAGGCTGCTATTAATGTATCCATCAATACCCCAAGTATGCTGCGCGAAGATTAGCGTCAGCTTTAAGCTCATGTGCCGGGCGATCTGCCACTACTTTACCGAGCGATAGCAACACACCATGATCTGCAACACCAAGGGCTGTATTTGCATTTTGCTCAACAAGCAACACCGTGAGGCCCGTCTTCTCACTCAAGATTTTAATCGAATCGATGATCTGCTCAACAACTAAGGGCGCAAGACCCAAGGAGGGTTCATCTAACAAGAGAAGAGATGGACGAGAAACTAACGCGCGACTAATCGCGAGCATCTGGCGCTCGCCACCAGAAAGAGTACCGGCAAGTTGCTTGCGGCGCTCTAGCAATCGTGGGAAAAGCGTATACAACTCTTCGGTAGCGAGAGCAATATCTCGTTTATGAGTTCTTCGCCGAAACAGTGAACCCATCAGAATGTTTTCTTCAACAGTCAGGGCAGAGATGACAGCATGCCCTTCTGGAACATGTGCGACTCCCACACGCACAATCTCTTCTGGGCGTCGATGTAAAAGCGATTGGCCATTCCATGTTATTGATCCTGATGATGGTTTTTCTAAGCCCGATATGGTGCGAAGCAAGGTGCTCTTGCCAGCTCCATTAGCACCAATAACAGTCGTAATTTTCGATTCTTTCACTTTCATTGATACAGAATTAAGCGCAATTACTGAGCCATAAGAAGTGGTGAGATCAGTTACTTCAAGCATGTGAATTTCCTAATTGATCATTTCCGCTCTGACTCGATGTTCCAAGGTATGCGGCTAAGACTGCAGGATCACGCTTGACGACATCAAAGGTCCCGCTGGCGATAACCTTTCCAAAATTAAGTACATACACTTGATCTGATATCGCGCCGATGAAATCCACATGATGCTCAACAATTGCAATCGCACACTTCTTGCGCAGCTGAATGAGAAGCTTGGCAAATTTATCAATGTCATCCTGACCCAAGCCTGCAGCCGGTTCATCTAGCAACAAAATTTTGGGCTCCATAACCAAAGCTCGGGCAATTGAGACTCGCTTTGTATCTGGATAAGTTAAATCGCTTGGCATCTTTTCCGCCATGTCCAGTGCGCCAGCCCAGGCTAAAGCGTCAAGTGCTTTTCGCCTTAACTTAGCTTCGCTCTTTCCGGATAGGCCAAACAAATCTTTCAAAAAGTTTGTATCAGCACTTATGTTGGCACCCATCATTACATTTTCAAGCACACTCAATCCAGCGAATAGGCCAACACCTTGGAGAGTTCGGGCGATGGAATACTGCGCCAGCTCATTCGTTGCCGGCCAATCAACTTTCTTACCGTAGATTTCAATTGTTCCCGAAGTCGGGGCAACTAATCCAGCAATAGAATTAAATAGGGTCGTCTTTCCGGCACCATTTGGACCAATTAAACCGACAATCGAATGCGGTTCAATTGTTAGGAAGACATCATCAAGTGCTCGTAGTCCACCAAATTCAACGGTGAGGTTGGAGATCGAGAGTAGAGAATTCGAACTCACATCTTCTCCTACTCAGTCGCCAGCGAACTAGATCGGTAGATTCTAGGGACTCGAGGGCCGATTCGTGTAACTATCTCGTAATTTATTGAGCTAGATGCGCTGCCCCAGTCCTCGGCCGTATATCCCCCAGCGATTCCATCACCAAAAACTTCAACCCATTCACCTGACATTGCTTGCGAATCTAGGCCTAAATCAACAACAAATTGATCCATCGACACTCGCCCAATAATTGGGGCACGTCTTCCATGGACAAATATTCCAGCACCTTGCGCAGTTCGTGGAATGCCATCGGCATATCCCATCGCAACAATTCCAAGCTTGGTATCGCCTTCGGTAATAGCTGTTGCACCATATCCAACTGGTGAATGTGCTGGGACATCTTTAACAAGATGTAACTTTGCGCGCAGTGACATCGCAGCTTTGAGCCCAAGAGAGACTGATGTGCCGAGAGTAATTACATCAGGTGTCAATCCGTAGATTGCAATACCGGTTCGGACCATATCAAATCGTGAATCTTTATCTTTCAGAGTTGCCGCAGAGTTAGAGAGATGTCGAGCAATACTTGTGAATCCAAAAGATTCCAAGGTCGAGGCCATCTCTTTAAAGCGTGCACGTTGCGAATTGTTCTGCTCTTGCTCTGGCTCATCCGCACGAGCAAAGTGAGAAAAAATTCCGACGATATCTACATTAGAAACGTGGTGAGCGTCGAGCTTCCCCCACTCACTTAAGAATCCACCGCGACTCATGCCAGTATCTACTTCGAGATGTACTCGTGGTCGGTTCTTTGATTTAATCGCACCAATCTCTTCTAGCACGATTATTGATGAGGCCGCTAATTCAATATCGTGATCTACTGCCATCGCGTAATCAGATCCGGGTGGTACCAGCCATGCCAAGATTGGCGCGGTGATTCCAGCATCTCGCAAGGTAATTGCCTCTTCAAGGAGAGCCACACCTAAAGATGTTGCACCACCTGCAAGAGCTGCACGCGCGACAGGAATCAGTCCGTGACCATAGGCATCTGCCTTAACCACTGCCATGAGATCACCACCAGCTAGCGCTTTGAGGTGTTTCACATTCGCTGTGATGCGATCAAGATCAACAATTGCTTCTGCGCGGTTATATGTACTCATCGTTCGAGGATCACCATTGCTGAGGCAATACCGCCATCATGGGATAGAGAGAGATGCACCTGTGCGCCATCAATTAAATCGGCAATTGCACCACGGAACAAAAATGCGGGTTTTCCATTTTCAAAGTTGATTACCTCGGCCTCATGCCAGGCCAAACCATGAGCAGGGCTTAACGCCTTATAGAGAGCTTCTTTAGCGGCAAAGCGCGCTGCAAGGGATGCAATGGGCATGCCTGCCTCTGCTGGTGTGAATAGTTTTTCACGTAAGCCAGGTGTGCGATCGATGCTCTCTTTAAAGCGCTCGATGTCGACAACATCGATGCCGATTCCATCAATCATGGGCTTGAGTCTAGTGCAGTTGGCTTTTCGAGGGAACATACCTATCAACGGCGATTACTGCGACAAGGAGAGCGCTACCTACAAAGAGGCCACCCAAGAGATCGGTAAACCAATGTGTATGACGAATCAAGGAGACTGTACATACCGTCAAAGAAATTGCGATAACGCCAGCTGTAGCTAGTCGACCTTGATATCTATCAACGTGTGCGTATCGATAAATTAAATAGGCCAGGATTCCCCATGATAAAACCGCATTTGATGCATGACCGCTGGGATATGACATTCCGCCTGCATGTAAGAGATCAATACCGAGGCGCGGCTTTGTGCGACCAAGTAATAACTTAGCCGAACCCACAACAAGGTTGAGAAGAATAAGAGAGAGAAAAGCTAAATTAAGCGGACGCCATGTCTTAAATTTCCACGCGATAAATGCAGCAGCAATTAGCAAGACAGATGCTGTTAATCCGCGCAAACCTAAATCATCGAGTCTGCGCAGAATAAATCCACCCCAGCCTTCAAACTGTGGTTTAGGTGAACTGTCGATGCGCTTATCAAATACCGTGAGTGGCCCATATGTGTAGACCTGCTGCGTCACGATGAGGAAGCCGGAAAATAAAATAGCCGACCACTTGAAGGCCTTATTTCGTTGGGATTTACGACTATCAATCAGGCTTGTCATTTACTCCACCGTGACAGATTTAGCCAAGTTTCGAGGTTGATCAACATCGTTTCCGCGAGCCACAGCCATTTCATAGGCGAAGACTTGCAATGGAACAGTCGCCAAAATTGGTTGAAGTAGCGCAGGCCCTGCAGGAATTCGAATGATGTGTTCTGCACCTACAACTGCATCACCTTCTTGGGCGATAACGATCACGCGAGCACCGCGTGCTTTAACTTCTTGGATGTTGCTGAGCATCTTCTCATCGAGAGCATTTTCATGTCCTGCTGGCAAGATCGCGATTACTGGTGTCTGCTTCTCTGAATCAATGAGGGCAATAGGTCCATGCTTAAGTTCGCCGCCAGCAAATCCTTCTGCGTGAATATAGGCAAGTTCTTTTAACTTCAGCGCACCTTCGAGCGCAACGGGATATCCGACGTTGCGACCAAGGAAGAGAACTGTCTCTGATGTTGCAAATTTACGAGTGAGTTCGCGAAGCGGTTCAACGGTTTCAAGAATCTGTTCGATCTGACCAGGGAGTTTAAGCATCTGGTGATAAATAGTTTTAACTTGCGCATCGGTGAGCTCTTTACGTACCTGTGCCAGCTTGAGACCAAGAAGGTAGACAGCGACAATCTGAGTGAGCAACGCTTTTGTTGATGCGACTGCGATCTCGGGACCTGCATGTGTATAGATCACAGCATCTGATTCGCGCGGAATCGTTGAACTATTGGTATTACATATTGCAAGAACCCGCGCACCGGCAGCCTTTGCATGACGAACCGCCATCAACGTATCCATCGTCTCACCTGATTGTGAGATTGCAACGACAAGTGTTGAACTATCAACAATCGGATCGCGATATCGATACTCGCTTGCGATCTCTACCTCAACGCTAATTTTTGCCCACTTTTCGATGGCGTACTTCGCAACCATTCCTGCGTGATAGGCGGTACCGCATGCAATCACGACAATCTTTTTAAGCGCTGCAATTTCAGCATCAGACATATGAAGTTCATCAATGAGGATCTGATCGTTATCGCTCAAGCGACCAATCAAAGTATCTGCAACGGCCTTAGGTTGTTCGAAGATCTCTTTAAGCATGAAGTGCGTAAAGCCACCCTTTTGTGCCGCTGCTGCATCCCAGGTAATTTCATATTCACGCGGAGCAACAGCCTTTCCATCAAGATCGATAATCTCAATCGATGCTGGTGTGATGGTGATGATTTCATCTTGACCAAGTTCGATAGCGCGTTTGGTGTAATCAATAAAGGCGGCAACATCTGAAGCTAAGAAATTCTCGCCATCACCGATTCCTGCAACAAGTGGAGAGTTGCGACGTACGCCAACAATGCGCTCTGGATCATCTGCGTGTACTGCTAGCAGGGTAAACGATCCACGTAATAGCTTCACCGCAGCACGCATTGCTTGGGTTAAATCTCCCCCGTGCTCTTTACGAAGATCAGAGAGAAGGTGGGCTACCGATTCAGTATCTGTATCGGAAGAAAATGTGTGGCCACGAGATTCAAGTTCGGCCTTAAGCTCTGAGTAATTTTCAATAATTCCATTGTGGATGACAGCTAACTTGCCTTCGTTATCTACGTGAGGGTGCGCGTTGCGATCTGTTGGCCCGCCATGTGTTGCCCAACGTGTATGGCTAATTCCTGAATGAACAGTCGGGATATTTGGCGAGAGTGCGCTCTCTAAGTTGGCGAGCTTTCCAGCACGCTTTTCAATAAAGAGTGAAGTTGGTGTGCCGAGTGCGATACCTGCTGAGTCATAACCGCGGTATTCAAGACGGCGAAGGCCTTCAATGAGTGGATCTATGGCAGAACGTGCGCCTGTGTATCCCACAATGCCGCACATTTATGGCTCTCCTTCTTTTCAATCCAAATTACAGAGCGAGTTCCTTCTTTACGACATCTGCAAGCGTTGTCGCAACTTCAGAGGCAAGGTTATCACTCGAGGCTTCGACCATGACTCTTACAAGGTTTTCAGTACCTGAGGCGCGCAGAAGAACGCGACCTGAAGAGCCCAACGTGGTTTCGGCGGCTATGACCGCATCAGAGATTGCCACATTACTTGCTAACTTCTCTTTCGCTACGCCCTTGACGTTAATAAGTATTTGAGGAAAACGTGTCATCGCTGAAGCAAGTTCTGCCAAAGATTTCTTACTGCGTGCAACTTCTTGTGCGATAGCAAGTGCTGTCAGAAGTCCATCACCTGTATTTGCATATTTGCGCATAATGACATGGCCTGATTGTTCGCCACCTAGAACAAAATCTTTTTCGAGCATGCGCTCAAGAACATAACGATCGCCCACTGGAGTCGTCTCGACTACGATGCCAGCTTCTTTCATTGCATGCATGAAACCTAAGTTGCTCATCACTGTACCAACGACGGTATCGGCCTTGAGTTCGCCGCTTGCCTTCATTCCAATAGCAAGAATTGTCATGATCATGTCGCCATCGACTTCATTGCCCTGTGCATCTACTGCCAAACAGCGATCGGCATCTCCATCGTGAGCTATTCCAAAGTCGGCACCTTCTTTGATAACGGCAGCTTTGAGGTTTGCAAGGTAGGTCGAACCGCAGTTGTCGTTAATGTTCCAGCCATCTGGGGCGTGTGAAATTGCAATAACCGTGGCTCCTGCGCGAGCGAGCGCATCTGGTGCAACAAAAGAAGCCGCACCATTTGCGCAATCAACGACGATCTTGAGGCCATCTAGTCGCGTGGTAACTGATGTCATGAGATGCTCGATGTACTTCTCTTTTGCACCTTCATCGTTGATGGCTCGACCTACACCGCCTCCTGTTGGTCGCTCCCATGGCTCACCTATACGAGCTTCAATAAGTGCTTCGATCGAATCATCGAGTTTGCCACCACCACGAGCAAATAACTTAATTCCGTTATCTGGCATCGCATTATGGGATGCAGAGATCATGACGCCAAGGTCTGCCTTGGTTGCGCCAACGAGGTATGAGATTGCAGGTGTTGGTAATACGCCAACGCGATAGACATCAACTCCAGCACTTGTAAGACCTGCAACCACAGCTGCTTCTAGAAACTCACCTGATGCCCGTGAATCCTGGCCCACAATTGCGCGCGGGCGTACAGATTTATCGTGGAAACTTTCAACGAGAATGTGTGCAGCAGCAACGGCTACGTCGAGTGCGAGTTCAGCGGTAAGTATCTGGCCATTAGCCAAGCCGCGGATTCCATCTGTACCAAAAAGGGACATGAAGGCCGCCTTAAGTGAATTAACGCTTTGAGTATTGTGAACGCTTACGAGCCTTCTTAAGGCCGTACTTCTTGCGCTCAATCACACGTGCATCACGTGAGAGGAATCCAGCCTTCTTCAGTG
>CANESA010000005.1 GCA_947440735.1 Candidatus Nanopelagicaceae bacterium | reverse complement strand
TAGAGCCCCAGCCTTCCAAGCTGGCCATGCCGGTTCGATCCCGGTCACCCGCTCCATAGTTTTAACTCTCTACAGCACCGCCCCTACGAGGGTTGAGGTGAAATCGCAATCAATTTTTAGCGCTGCGTGAGAGTATGCGCTTATGAGAATTCATATCGGTAGTGATCATGCTGGTCTTGAACTCAAAGCTGAATTAGTAAAACACCTCACCGGTAATGGTCACGATGTCACCGACCACGGACCACATGAATATGACGCACTCGATGACTACCCAGATTTCTGTATCCCAGCAGCAGAAGCGGTTGCAAAAGACCCAGAATCGCTAGGCATTGTTTTAGGCGGTTCTGGCAACGGTGAGCAGATAGCTGCAAATAAAGTTAAGGGAATTCGTGCTGCACTAGCGTGGTCAATTGAGACGGCCAAACTTGCAAAAGATCATAACAATGCAAATGTCATTGCTGTAGGCGGGCGCATGCATGAGATCTCATTTGTGAAAGAGATTATCGATACCTTTATCGGCGAACCGTTCTCGCATGATGAGCGCCATATCCGACGAATTAAGAAGATATCTGACTTCGAAAATAAGGGCTAAGACCAACTAGCTCTTTACGTATCTCAAATCTGTAACTTGATGATCCTTTGTAATTCCCTGTCCTTCAAATCGCGTGAGTGGACGCCACTCAGGTCGCGGAACCACTCCCCCAGCAAATAGATCAGAGGCGGCAAAAACTTCTTCAATCAGTACGGCGTAGGGAACCCAGTCGGTAGCGATATGGATGAATCCACCTGGCTTAATTTTCGGTGCAATCAGTGAGAGAAATTCTGGGTTAACTATCCGACGTTTATTGTGCTTCTTCTTCGGCCATGGATCTGGAAAGAAAAGGTGGATGCCGTCAAGACTCTGATCTTCTAAGTGTTCTTCAAAGAGAATGTGCACATCGGTCTCCATGATGCGAATGTTTTTCAAAGCTAAATCTTCAATGCTCGCCATGAGTTTTCCTACACCAGGAAAGTGAACTTCAACGGCGAGGAATCCAACATCAGGAAAGTCGCGGCCAACGAGCGCGGTCGCCTCACCCATTCCAAATCCAATCTCCATGATGATCTCTTTCGAATCAGGAAAGAGTGCGGGTAGATCTAACTTTCCTTCGGGAATCTCAACGCCATAGATCGGCCAGAATCGATCGAGGGCGGTTGCCTGTGAGCGAGTGATGCGAGAACCTCGAAGGCGATATGAGCGCACTGAGCGGGTTTCCATTGACCCATTCTTACATGATTGGATGAGCCCCTGATTTCACAGGATAGTAATGACAAAGGAGTTACCCGTGCCAGGTACGAACATAAAGCAGGCTGAAGCGGTAGAGCGTTCAGAGATCGTCAAGGTCAAGAGCTATCGAATCGATCTCGATCTAACAACGGGTGCGGAGAATTTTCGCGTAAAGACAACAGTTGCATTTACTGGACTTAAGCCCGGAGCAACTACCTTCATCGACTGTGTCGGTAGCAAGGTAATTAGCGCAAAACTTAATGGCGCTGACTTTGATCCACAGTTTGATGGCGAGACAATCTATCTACCTGCTCTTACTGCAGAAAATATCCTTGAAATCGAACATGATGGCGTTTACTCCAACACAGGTGAAGGCCTCCACCGCTTCGTAGACCCTGTAGATAACGAGATCTATCTCTACACCCAATTTGAAACTGGCGATGCCCGCCGCATGTATGCCTGCTTTGATCAACCGGATCAGAAGGCAACATTTACGATCAGCACAATCACGCCTAAGCATTGGGAAGTTATCTCTAACTACGCAGTCGAATCAACTAAAGAGCTAGACGGAGATCGCAAGTTCTTGCAATTTGCGCAATCACAAATGATCTCTACTTACGTCACAGCTATCGTGGCTGGTCCGTATACATCGGTGCACGATGAGTACAAGGGCGAGAAGACAATCCCTCTTGGAATCTATGCGCGTAAGTCCTTCTTTAAATACGTTGATGCTGAAAATATCTTCGAAGTGACCAAGCAGGGCTTTGCCTACTTTGAGAAGACTTTCGGCTTGGCATACCCATTCGGCAAGTACGACCAGATTGCAGTTGCTGAATACAACTGGGGTGCAATGGAGAATGTCGGCTGCGTAACTTTCCACGAGGATGTTCTTATCTTCCGCTCGAAGGTAACTGAACGTAGCTATGTAGGCCGTGCAACCACAATTCATCACGAGATGGCACATATGTGGTTCGGAGACTTGGTCACTATGAAGTGGTGGGATGACCTATGGCTTAACGAATCATTTGCAGAGTGGGCATCATATGAAGCTGTCTCAGCTTCGACTAAGTACAAGCAGGCATGGACAGAGTTCAACTCACTTCGAAAGAACTGGGCGTATCGCGTTGATCAACTATCAACCACTCACCCAATTGCTACTGAGATGGAAGATCTCGATGCAGTAAGAACCAACTTCGACGGTATTTCATATGCCAAGGGTGCATCCGTCTTGCAACAGCTTGTCGCTCACGTGGGTCGGGATAACTTCATTAAGGGTCTTCGCCTCTACTTCACAAAGCATGCATTTGGTAACACCACTCTGAAAGATCTTATCGATCAACTCGAGGCAGCTTCAGGTCGCGATCTCACACCATGGGTTTCAACATGGTTACGCACAGCAGGTGTGAATACTCTTCGCCCTGTCATTGAAATCGATGGCCAGAACTACACGTCGATTTCAATTAAGCAAGAAGCTCCAACGATGCCTGTAGGTTCAAAGGAACTTCGACCACACCGTTTGCATGTTGGTCTCTTTGATATCTCTGGTGACAAGCTCACTCGCCGCACGAGCGTCGAGCTTGATATTGCTGGCGAGTTAACTCCGGTCTCAGCTCTTGCTGGTGAAAAAGTTGCTGACCTTGTTCTGATTAACGACAAGGATCAGACATATGCAAAGTTGCGCTTTGATGATCGATCAATTGCGACGATGAAGACTCACCTTGGTCACCTCGATGATTCCCTTGCACGTGGACTTATCTGGGCCTCACTCTGGGATTCATGTCGCGATGGTGAGCTCTCAACAACTGATTACGTCACGATCGCACTGAACGCGCTCAAGACAGAGTCAGATATCTCTATTGTCTCTGCGACTTTGATGCAGATCGATACAGCAATCTGGGCGTATGCCAACCCTGCAAAGCGCGATTCACTTCGTGCACATCTAGCTCAATCAGTTGAAGCCCTCCTAGATGCATCGACACCAGGAAGTGACCACCAGATGGCATTTGCTCGTGCCTTTGCAAACTTTGCAGTGACTCCAGCGAATTACGATCGCATCAAGGCAATTCTTGATGGTTCAATCACTGGACTCTTGATTGATGCCGAAATCCGCTGGTACATCTTTATCTGCGGAGTTAAGCGCGGAGTATTCGGTCCCGCAGATATCGAATCAGAGGCTGCTAAAGATCAGACAGCTCACGGTAAGCAGTACACCGCTCGAGCCTACGCATCAATCCCAACGAAAGATGCGAAGTCGAAGGCATTTCATTCGATTACAACAGATGATCTTTCGAACACAATCCACTCATATACCTGCCTTGGATTTAACGAGAATATCCATCACGAAATTTTGGCTGACTTTGTCGATCCATATTTTGACTCGATGTTAAAGGTGTGGGAGACCAAGGGATACGAGATCGCTGAGACAACAGCGAACCTTCTCTTCCCAACATGGGTAATCACTTCAGAAACGTTAGCTAAGGCAGAGCACTGGCTTGGCGTCACTGGTAAAGATGCATCAAGTGCGCTTCGTCGTGCAATTACAGAAGGACGAGATGCGATGTCGCGCGCACTTAAGGCGCGTACTGCAGATAAGTAAAAGTTAGTCGATTGAATCGATGACAGAGCTTGGCTTCTTGCCGGGCTCTGTCTTCTTTTTCTCGCGTGTTCCAACAACGACTAGGAGCGAAATTAAGAGGAAAAGTCCAACCGGTGTTGCAACAAAGTAAAGGAAAGTTTGCACTGCGGTGAGTGAATCACCTGGCATTGCGCCACCGTCGTTGTAGCCCATGTTAAGTGCAGATGCGATCATATGAATCATGGCGTAAGTGTAAGTGAAGTTAGGCAGTGGCTGCAGCCACACCAAATGGTTCTAGATATGGATTCCACTGTGGCTCTGTGCGACCAGTGCCAAGAATTCTCCATGCTGCACCAACTGGTTCGCGTGGAAGTGATCTGAGTCTCCACCCCAACTCTTTGAGCGGCTTATCAGCCTTCAGGTGATTGCACTTATGGCATGCAGAGACAACATTCTCCCAACTATGTCCGCCTCCGCGAGAACGCGGAATCACGTGATCGATAGAAGTTGCATTTGCGCCACAGTAAACACAACGACCACCATCGCGAGCAAAGATTGCGCGACGTGAAAGTGGAACTGCATGGCGATAAGGAATTCGAATAAATTTATTAAGTCGCACAACTGATGGGAGCTCTAACTGACCAGATGCAAAACGCAATATTTCGCCAGATGACTCAACCATTGTTGCCCGCGAATTTAGAACAAGGATCAGCGCACGGCGGTTAGGTACAACGCCGAGAGGCTCATACGTTGCGTTGAGCACGAGGCTTCGCGACATGACTGCTCCAGTTGTGTCAGGCGCGTGGCTCGCGCCGATTGGCTTATCTTGCACCAGGGTCGACCAACTTCGGCGTATTTCAAGGTTAATTTCTTGCATCCTTTATTGCCTCGTGAAGTACCTTTGGTCTATGAACGAGCAAATTCAGACCGCAATCGATTGGCTAAGCGGGGCCCCACTTCGCATCATCGCGGTCCTGACAGGGGCCGTAGTCGCCCAATGGCTGGGCCATAGAGCCATCACGCGAGCCGTCAACCGTCTATCAACTCTCGATCTTCGCCCAGGGCCTGGAACGGCGCATCGACAAGCAGAACGTGCCCGCACAATCGGCTCTGTTCTCACATCGATTCTCAACGCAGCGGTCTGGATTATTGCCACCGCAATGGTCTTAGGAGAATTCGGATTTAATTTGGGACCTGTCATCGCATCTGCTGGAATTGTTGGCGTTGCAGTCGGACTTGGCGCACAAACGCTAGTGCGCGACATTCTCTCTGGAATTTTCATGTTGATCGAAGATCAATACGGAGTTGGCGATCGCATAGATGTTTTAACAATTAAGGGTGTCGTCGAACGCGTAGGGCTTCGTATCACAACGGTGCGCGCCGATGATGGAACGCTTTGGTATATCCGAAACGGTGAAATTCTTACCTTGGGTAACGCCTCAAAGAAATAAGTTATGACGGTTGGTTGACCATCGAATGTGCAGCCATCTCTACATAGCTCACTAACTGATTTCGAAGAATTTCTTCCATCTCTAGATCACCAATTGCTGCCATCATGCAGGCAAGCCAGGCATCACGTGCTGCAAGGTCGATATGGAAACCAACGTGACGCATACGAAGCCGTGGATGTCCGCGCTCTTCCGAATACGTTGAAGGTCCACCCCAATATTGTTCAAGAAATTTCTGTAAGCGCCAAGCGGCACCTTTCATATCACTTTCCGGATACATGGGGCGCAAAATTGGATCTGTTGCAACACGTGCATAGAATCCTGAGACAAGCTCTGTAAAGAAGGCCTCTCCCCCAATTTCATCAAAGAAGGTACTCACTTAAGTCGTAGCCAGGCAGTTGTATCGGTTGGAATCACCATTACCATCTGCAAAGGAGCAGATGTAGATCTTGTAAGTGACGGCATCGCGCCAGCATTCTCGCTGATCTCTAGGTGTCACAGTAAATATTCTTTTAAGAACTCGCGTTCTGTATCTGAGAGAGGGCGTGATTTCTTGGTCTCCAGTGAGATGGCTACCTGCACCGTCTTAATTCGTGCATGCAAAACACCTTTGGAGCTGATCTCATAATTGAGAGTAAATGATGATGTGCCGATGGCCTCGACCCAGATATGAACATCAACAAATGAGCCACCTTCATAAATCGGCGCTACAAAATCAACTTCGGCGCGAGCCACAACCATCTCAACAATTGTTGGCTTTTCATTGCGCTCAACAAATTGAAACCACGACCATTGGAATCGGGCTTCTTGGGCGTAAATCAAGTACTTCGCATTATTGACATGGCCAAATGCGTCGATGTCATCCCAGCGAACAAATTGTTGATTGTGATACTTCATTATCGTGTCAGCTTTCTATACGTCGCACGATGAGGACGAGCTGCCTCTGGTCCCAAACGTTCGATCTTATTTGCCTCATACGATTCGAAGTTACCTTCAAACCAGAACCACTGTGAATCACCTTCATAAGCCAAGATATGTGTCGTGATGCGGTCCAGGAACCAGCGATCGTGAGAGATCACTACGGCACACCCTGGAAATTCAAGAAGTGCGTTCTCAAGTGAACCAAGTGTTTCCACATCAAGGTCGTTCGTTGGCTCATCAAGAAGCAAGAGGTTTCCACCTTGCTTGAGAGTCATTGCAAGATTCAGACGGTTACGTTCTCCACCAGATAAGACGCCTGCAGGCTTCTGCTGATCTGGACCTTTAAATCCAAATGCAGCAACGTATGCGCGAGATGGCATTTCAACTTGTCCGACCTTCATGAAATCAAGACCATCTGAAACAACTTCCCAGAGCGACTTCTTTGGATCGATGCCGCTACGTGATTGATCAACATATGAAATCTTTACCGTTTCACCGATCTTCACAACGCCTGAATCAGCTGGCTCGAGACCAAGGATTGTCTTAAAGAGCGTTGTCTTACCGGCACCGTTAGGGCCGATGACGCCAACAATTCCGTTACGTGGAAGAGTAAACGAGAGACCATCAATAAGTACGCGATCACCGAATCCCTTTACAAGGTTTTCTACTTCTACAACAACATTTCCAAGGCGTGGACCAGGTGGAATTTGAATCTCTTCGAAGTCGAGCTTGCGCATCTTGTCAGCTTCAGCGGCCATCTCTTCATAACGTGCAAGACGCGCCTTTGACTTTGTCTGGCGACCCTTTGCATTCTGACGAACCCATTCAAGCTCTTCTGTCAGACGCTTTGCGCGCTTGGCATCCTTCTGACCCTCGACCTTAAGACGAGCCGACTTTGTCTCTAGGTAGGTCGAATAATTTCCTTCATATGGAAATGCGCGACCGCGGTCGAGTTCAAGAATCCACTCTGCGACGTTATCCAAGAAATATCTATCGTGGGTGATCGCTACAACTGCGCCTGGATACTTCTGCAAATGTTGTTCTAGCCACAAAACAGATTCAGCATCGAGGTGGTTCGTTGGCTCATCAAGAAGTAGAAGATCTGGAGCTTCCAATAGAAGTTTGCAGAGAGCTACACGGCGCTTTTCTCCACCCGATAACACGCTGACATCAGCATCCCCTGGTGGGCAGCGAAGTGCATCCATCGCCTGCTCGAGTTGTGAGTCGATCTCCCACGCGTTGCGATGATCGAGTTGCTCTTGCAACGTTCCCATCTCAGCCAGCAAGGTGTCGTAATCAGCATCTGGGCTCGACATCTCATCCGAAATTGCATTAAAGCGCGCCAACATATCCATCGTCTCGCGCACACCATCTTGAACATTCTCAAGAACGTTTCGGCTCTCATCAAGCTTTGGCTCCTGCAGCAAAATTCCGACTGTAAATCCAGGCGTTAGGTACGCCTCGCCATTAGAAGGTTGTTGAAGGCCTGCCATGATCTGCAAGACCGTTGACTTACCTGCACCGTTAGGGCCTACAACGCCGATCTTGGCACCTGGAAGGAACATCAAGGTGACATCGTCGAGAATGACCTTGTCACCGTGCGCTTTACGCGTCTTTTTCATTGTGTAAATGAATTCAGCCATTGTCACACCTTAATAGTTGAGACGTTAGAATAGTAATCAGACGACACCTGCAGGCGCCTGTAGCTCAGTCGGATAGAGCACCCGCCTTCTAAGCGGGTTGTCGCAGGTTCGATTCCTGCCAGGCGCACTCAGTACCTCAACAGAACCTCATTACAAAAAAGAACGACCAGGCTGGTTGGCCTGGCCGTTCTTTTTTACCCTCGAGATTGGGAAGTTTTATCCGATCTTTGCGATTGCAGCTTCTGCAAGCTTTCGCAAGTCACCTTCAATTGGAATGAAGTCTGGTGCGCGGTCTGTGCAATCCTTGGAGATAACCAAGTTTGCCCAAGCCTTGATTGCTGGAACTGCTGCCTTATCTTTGAAGTCAGAGTCACCAAGCATGTAGGTAATGATTCCAAGTGTGTATGCACCTGGCTCTTTAGTTGCATAGTCAAATGTGAAGATTCCCTTTGAGTCAACCTTTGATGATGCAAGGAATGCTGCAGTGTTTGCACCGTTTGGTAGAGCAAAGTTACCTGATGCATTGCCGATTGCGGCTGCCTTCAAGTTGTACTTTGAACCGTATGAAACTTCAGCATAAGTAATTGAGTACTTAGTCTTTCCAGCAAGCTGGGCAACACCAGTAGAAGAGCTAGCTCCTACAACGCGTCCGATATTTCCACCCGCATTGATATTGCCTGGGAATGCTGTCACGAATGTGTCGTTCTGTGGCTTTGTCCATATTGTTGGAGCAACTCCACGCAACCATGCTGTGAAGTTTCCTGATGTACCGGACTTATCAGAGCGGTATACAACTGTGATTGGCTGATTTGGAAGTGTGTATGTGATGTTCTTGTTTGCTGTGCGAAGTACAACAGCCTTTCCAGCCTTATCCTTGATGATATCGCCGTTACGATCCTTCTTGTAAATAACTTCAGTGACGGAGCGATTGTTATCCTTAGCGATCGCTGGATCATTCCAACGTGAGATTTCTCCCGAAAAGATCTTTGCAGCTGTTACTGGAGATAAATAAAGCTGAGTCTTTGCTGGCAAATTGTGCAGCACTGCAATTGGTGCAGCTGCAGCTGGGATGTGTACCAAAGATGCTCGTGCTGTCGAGCCTGTATGAGCTGTATCTGAGAACCAGATATGGCCAACCTGCTTGTCAGACCCATCGCGGCCAGCTCCTGAACCAAGAGCTGCATAAGTGAGTGAGTGTTCACCCTTCTGTGCAAGTAGAACCTTGCACTCTTCGATCATCTGCGCAGGGAAGGAGGCGCCTGTTCCAGTGAGGTTATAAGCAAATGCTGACGGAGCGACGCTTACAAAAAGTCCTGAGACTAGTGCAACGACTCCAATTTTCTTCGAGAGTTTCATTCTCTACCTTTCAGATACTTCCCGAGGTTGGGACTCACATGTTGTGAGGGCTCGAAAGTACTGAAGGTGATGGTCTAGATGGCTACGACTTGGTGAACAACAGTTGAACCTATCTCAAATAATTGAGGTTGATTGTTAACCGAATCTTCCGGTGACGTAATCCTCAGTGCGCTTATCCCGTGGGCGCGAGAAGAGCTCGTTGGTAGGCGCAACTTCGATCAATTCGCCTGGTCCACCATCTGAGAGCATGAAAGCCGAGTAATCAGAGACGCGGGCTGCCTGCTGCATATTGTGGGTAACGATCACGATCGTCATGGATTGTGAGAGCTCTGCAATTGTCTGCTCAATGCGGAAAGTTGATCCCGGGTCAAGGGCCGAACATGGCTCATCCATCAAGAGCACCTCAGGACGCACCGCTAGCGAACGTGCGATACAGAGACGCTGCTGTTGTCCGCCTGAAAGCGCACTCGCATGCTCATTGAGACGATCCTTTGATTCTTCCCAAAGTCCAGCACGTGTGAGGCACTCTTCAAGAAGGTCATCTGTGTTACTGACTTTGAGTTGGGCCAGTTTCAAACCTGACAAAACATTCTGACCGATAGTCATTGAAGGAAATGGGTTTGGCTTTTGAAAAACCATACCGACGCGAAGACGAATCTTTGTGACATCAGTA
This sequence comes from Candidatus Nanopelagicaceae bacterium, assembly GCA_947440735.1. Next base: position 7,948 of record CANESA010000005.1, on the reverse strand, counting down.
CCTGATGCATAGATATCTTTCCCGCCAAGGAGAACTTCACCAGCTAGCCCGGCACCTGGAATAAACTCGTGCATACGGTTGAGTGTTCGAATAAATGTTGACTTTCCGCATCCTGATGGACCGATGAGTGCAGTCACAGTTCCTGCGGCAAAATCTAAGGTCACATCTTTGAGGACATGCTTGCTACCAAACCAAGCATTGACTGCTCGTGCCTCAAGTCCAGAACCAAGTGGCGCGGTGCCAGGTGTCTTAGGCGCGCGTGCAGATGCAACATCTGCCAAAGAGTGTGGTGTAGTCGATGTCTTCATCTCTGGTTTATCTCCTTGGTTATTGTCAGTCATTGTCTTTACTTACCTTTTCTGGGATCTCGAAGAGATGTAACGGGCGATGGTAAAGAGTAAGAGAACCCACACGAGGAGCACTAGAAGGCCCGCCCAAGTGCGTTGTGTCGACTCTTCAGTTCCGCCGAGTAAGAATGATTTCCACACATAGTAAGGAATAGAGCCCATAGGACCAGAGACTGGGTTGAGGTTATTAGCCTCTCCTCCACCACTGACAAGAATGATTGGAGCAGTCTCACCGATTACGCGAGCGACACCCAGAATAATCGCTGTGATCAATCCGCTCTTTACGGCAGGAACCACCACCATTGCAACAGTTCGCCACTGTGTTGCACCCAGGGCTAAACCTGCCTCACGAAGGTCGTTCGGAATCAGCAAAAGAACTTCTTCGGCTGTGCGCGCCACAGTTGGAATCATGAGGATGGCAAGAGCCATACCACCCATCAGGCCGTTACGTTGCCCCGTAAGTGGATAGACGATACTTGAAAGAATAAATAGTCCTGCGACAATTGAAGGCACACCAGACATCGCTTGCACTAAGAAGCGCACTGGTCGAGCAAATTTACCTTTAATCTCTGTGAGATAAAGCGCTGTCAATATTGAGATTGGCAAAGAGATGATGAGTGCAATTCCAACCATGATCGTTGTGCCGGTAATAGCTGCCAACATTCCGCCATTTTGAATTGGATCATTAACTGTTGCTTCAGCCATATCTTGGGTGAATAGTCCCCAATGTAATCCTCGCCAGCCCTTTGAGATTACTGTCAGAAGAATGCTCACGATCGGAATGATGGCTAGGAAGATTGCAAATCGTGAGACGCTCGTCAAAATACTGTCTTGCGCTGCTGGTCGACCTGTTCGACGGTACTCAGCGACGAAAGTGACAGTGAGAAAAGATATGAAGAAGGCGATAACCCAGCCTAACTTTCCATTTAAACCTGTTGTAAATAAAAGTATAAATGAGAGTGCAAGTGAAATAAGAAAATTCAGCAGCTTCTGGCCGCGCTCTTTAGCTGTTGGCTCCCACGGGCGTCCAGGTTTTAGCTCTGTTGATTGAGAAGTTATAGTCATTTAGCGACCTGTCTTTCCAAGGCGACTCACCAAAATATTTGCAACAGCATTAACGAGAAGCGTGAGAAGAAAGAGCACTAGACCTGCTGCCATGAGGGCATTTACTTCTTCTCGATCGGCCTCACCGAATTTGAGAAGAATGAGCGATGCAATATTTCCACCTGCACCAAAGAGCACTTGCCAGTTTACCTGGTAGACGATATTCAGAACCGTAAATACTGCAACGGTTTCGCCCATCGCTCTACCAAGGCCCAACATCGCACCACCAATAATTCCACCACGACCGAACGGAATAACAACGGCACGAATCATCGCCAGTCTGGTTGCACCCAAAGCATAAGCAGCCTGAATTCGATCCAAAGGAGTTTGTGAGAAAACTTCTCGACAAACCGAAGTACAGATTGGAATAATCATGATCGCCAAGACCATACCTGCAATAAATGGCGAGCGCGTAAAGAACGGGAATGGAACTTCAAAGATTGGGATCCAACCTAAATATTTGTTTAGTAACTTTGCCCAATACTCCGCACTTGGCATAAGGACCATAAATCCCCACAAACCAAAGAGGATAGATGGAAATGCAGCCATTAAATCGATGAGGGCAACAAGAAATGCGCGAACTTTCTTTCCTGAATAAAACTCGAGAAAGAGTGCGCTGAGAACTGCAATTGGTACACCGATAACTACAGCGATGGTTGCAGAAAGAATTGTTCCCACGAGCATCGCAGCTAGACCGTAATCTTGCGAAATAATGTCAGAGTTCTCGTCTTCAATTACATCCCAATTTGAATTGATGATGAATCCAAGACCTTCTGTACGAATTACCCCAAAACCTCTAAACGCGAGAAAAGCGAAGATCAAGCCGAGAATAATTAGTGATGACATTCCACCCGCGGTCACAATCACACGGAAAAGTTGGTCGGAACGACGAGGCTTGGTAACGAGCTCGCGTGGGGCTGGAAGAAGAGTGTTGCTCACGCGGGAATCTTGTCGCCTGTCCGCAGAGTAAGCGAGGCTACAAGGTGAACAGAAGGTGAACACATCCTGAATTCACGCTCGGTCGCCCTAACCCCCTAAACTGCGCGCTATGGCTACCGAACTTCCCCATCTGATCTGGATCGATTGCGAGATGACGGGCCTCTCCCTCGAAAAGGATGTGCTTGTCGAGATCGCCGTCCTTGTCACCGACTCCGAGCTCAACGTGATTGGTGAGGGTATCGATCTGGTTATCAAGGCTACGCCTGAGCAGTTAACCGAGATGAATGAGTTTGTCACCCAGATGCATACCGCCTCAGGGCTGATCACTGAGATTCCTGAGGGCATCACGGTTGAAGCGGCGGAAGATGCGATCTTGGCTTACCTCGAATCCGCTGGCACGATTGCGGGAAAATCTCCTCTAGCCGGCAACTCAGTCTCAGTCGATCGCAACTTCATCGCCCGAGACATGTCACGTCTAAACGAGTACCTGCACTATCGCACCGTCGATGTCTCAAGCATTAAAGAGTTAGCCCGCCGCTGGTATCCAAAGATCTACTTCGCAGCCCCGGCAAAGACTGGCAACCATCGAGCCCTTGGCGATATTCAAGATTCGATCGAAGAACTCAAGTACTACCGCAGCAACGTCTTCATCGAAGCGCAAAATCAGGGGCAGAATCCGCCTGCGGAAAAGGTAGACTAAGCCCGCACAGCATATGGTGGGCGTAGCTCAGCTGGTAGAGCACTCGGTTGTGGTCCGAGATGTCGCGGGTTCGAGCCCCGTCGTTCACCCCAAGTTTTCAACTCCAAGCACCACCCTAAAGAAAGTGCCATCCATATGATCTTCGATGTCGTCGTTGAAATTCCCGCAGGGTCACGAAACAAATACGAAATCAACCACACGACTGGCGAAGTTCGCCTCGATCGCATGCTCTTCACATCCACTCGCTATCCCTATGACTATGGCTTTGTTAAAAACACCCTCTCGTTAGATGGCGATCCACTTGATGCCCTCATCATGTTGGACGAACCAACATTTCCTGGCTGCGTTGTTTCATGTCGTGTAATCGGAATGCTCAACATGACAGATGAGGCGGGTGGAGATGACAAGCTGCTCTGTGTTGCAGCCGGTGATGTTCGTAAGTCTTATCTACAAGATCTCAGTGATGTTCCTGCCTATGAACTCTCTGAAATCAAACACTTCTTTGAAGTCTACAAAACCCTAGAACCTGGAAAGTCTGTACAAGGCGGGGAATGGGTTGGTCACGACGAGGCCGAATTAGAAATTAACGCCTCATACAAGCGATACAAGGAAAGCCACTAATAGTTATTGTTGTGGCAATAACTGTTTTGGACATGCACTGAGTATTCGTGCCATCGCTTCTTTCTCCGCTTTCGTAACCCAGATTAGATACTTTGCTTTGACAGCAATCTGCTGTGCCACATAGGTACATCTATAACTCTTAAGTGGCGGTAGCCATGTCGCAGCATCACCATCTCTCTTCTGCGAATTCAGGCTTTGTTGAGTGGCTTTGAGATTAAGTGGATCGTTGTAAAACTGCACTCGGGTGACTGCATCCCATTTAAATGCGCCCTTCTGCCACGCATCTGACACTGCAACCACGTGATCTATCGGAACTAGAGTGCTCGTTCCCTGGCCTCGTGTGAAATCTAACTTTTTCCCAGAATATGGATCTATGAGGGTTCCAGAAAGAACTAAGCATTTATCGCGGCCTGTTCCAAATACTTTATTGGTGAGGTCTCGTGCAAGAACATCATTACGAGCATCGCAACCATTGCCATCAGGATCGGCCCAACCTCCGAAGAGCGCATCTCGGTCGTATCCCGTCTTCGGCGCTCGACCTTTAACGGCCAATGTAGAGAGAGCCGAAGAAGCCGTTACCTCAGTTGCTGCAGTAAAAGTCGTTGCCTGGGCTAAGTGCGGAATTGTCGAGACAGTAAAGAGCCCCATTAGCCCTATGGCTAGCCTGATTTCCCACCGACTCATATCTCTATGATTACGCGTGGCAGGTGGCAAATCAAGGGCAATCGCCCTGATAGGGTCTGCTCTGCATTCAAACATTCGAACGTTTGAATGGGTTGTTAGCTCAGTTGGTAGAGCAAGGCACTCTTAATGCCTGGGTCGGGGGTTCGAGTCCCTCACAACCCACATATGTAGTTATATCTAAGGTATAGATCCAAAAATTGGATGTATATCAAACCCTTGAATAGTGGATATACCTGCCAAACCTTTATATCCAGTATTTGATCTCTTGACTCAATTTATCCTTGCAGGTTTGCGTGGATGGTCTTAGCAAGAATAGGAATTGATTCCTTCCAAGCAAGACCAAATATTTTATTAAAGGCATCATCAAACTTTAAACCCTTACCCATTTCTTCATACATGGTTATCAATACATCTGGACCTTTAATTGCAACCAAAAGTTCAACTACATGACTGCCCAAAGAATAATTCAACCACGAGTCAAACTTAGATGGTAGATAATTGTCGTAAGCATTATTCAGAAACTCTTCGATCTGCAATGCCGTCATGTTGTTACATGCGTAGTAGCAATCATCAACTAAGTACTTTTTATACTGTGGAAAATTCTGAAAACTTATGCTCATATTTTGGACCCATTCGGCACTTCCTTCTCGCCACCAAGCATGAGGCCAAACTTCCACACCCCTGTCCATAATTGGAATCCGTTGTAACGAATGGAAATACTCGTGCGCTTCCAACATTCCGGTAGTGAAACGAATTGTTCCAGTCTTGTCTTGGGTAATTTTCTCTTCTAATCCTTGTAAAACAACTGCAATTCCACTTGAAGGAGTGATCTGCTTTGAACCCCTGCAATTCTGAGTTATTGAATCACAATTACTCTTGGTAATTGGGCCATTCTCCCAACGAAAAATTTGATTGTAATCAATCGAGGATAACTTAGTTTTCGCAATGTTTTCTGCCCATTCCAAGTCTTTGAAAGCATAGCGAATCACAAGTACCTCTCTCGCTTCTGGCTTACTTGGAAACATTTTCGAGACCTGACTAACCGCATAGGAATAATCGTCAAAATAAGTTTTTGTATTTGGTCCGGTGAAAATTGAAATCTGACCTGCTTTGCTGCTGCTCTCTTTAATCAAATCAGAAGTCTTTTTCCACACTGAATAAGAAATATCAGCCCTGTTTTCATAAAGATTGTCGAAAGTCAGATTCACAACTGTTGGTGTTGGTGTTGGCGTTGGCGTTGGCGTTGGCGTTGGCGTTGGCGTTGGCGTTGGTGTTGGTGTTGGTGTTGGTGTTGGTGTTGGTGTTGGTGTTGGTGTTGTTGTTGGTGTTGGTGTTGGCTTCTTTACAGCAACGCCTTTATTCCAAACCAACTTCTTGCCTGATTTCGTACAGGTGTATGTCTTTTTCAGATAAACGACTTTTTGTTTCAAAACTTTGCAGGTACTTCCAGGAACAATCTTTTGGGCAGAAACGGCAGCCACAGGAATCAGGGAGATGGCAAGGGCAATTAACAATCCCTTGGCGAGACTCCCCCTGATCTGCATTCCAAAAGGGTAGTGGGGAGATCAAGTCATTTGAGATTTTGAGCAAACTTTTCTGCTCTTACCTCCCAATTTGGCTTACATATCTTCCAATCCCCTTGTTTTGTCACTGGCAATCCCTAATATTGGAGATGAGTCAAGAACGGATATATCCGCATAGTGGGTCAAAGGCAATGGTTTGAAGGTTTGATAACGAGTCCCTCACAACCCACTTAGAAAATAGGCGATTGTCCGACTTTTTAAACAGAGCAAAGATGTTTAACTCTGGGTTCATGGACCACTGGCACATTGAAGTACTCGGCCTTGCATTGAGCAATTCGGTCGTGCCCAGTCTTGCTTGGCCGCGATTTGAAACTCTGTCAGCATATACGAAGCAATGTCATCATAAATTTCAGCTTTTGATTTTTTGAATGCCTTTTCTATCGCCTTATCCCATCCAATGGTTCCGGTATCACCGTAGAGGGCCAGTACTCCAGCAATTCCAAGCTGCTGATGTAAATACTCAGTGGCAAGGAGGATATTTCCGTAAAGACCTGTATTTTGAAACGCGGCGCAACCCCAACTATCAGAGTTAGGTTTCACGGAAGTCACATCCGCTGACAATAGATAATCCCTCCAGTAATCCTTTGAGCTGAAAAGATTTGTTTTATTAGACTTAAGTGCGACTGCAAATTGCCTCATCTTTATGAATGTTTCAGGATTTCCTTTACTTGTCACAAGAATGCCAAAGTATTCAGCACCCCCCTCTTCAACCCAACATGGAAATGATGATTTGTACTTATCTGTTTGGGCATTTTGGACGTTATGAAAAAATTCATGGGCAACTCGTGGCAAAAAGTCGATTTCTGTCAAGATCGAAGGCTCTGTCATAAAGTAAAAATCGGTTGCTTTACCATTTCCCTGTGTTGTGTGAGCATCCCATACTCTTTGCTTGTCTGTGCGAAAATTACTTTCGCAGTTAGCAGCATTCATTTGTAAGTGGGAATCTCGCCACTTACAAATGAATTTTATGTCATCTAAAGTGCCAACAATTACTTGTAAGGGTGCGTCAATTTTCGTGTATGCACTCCAAAATTCGATATTCTCTAAATATTGCTTAGTTATTTCTTCCTTAATCTTGTTGTTAACTGTATCTGAATATCGCCAAGTCAACTCTACTTTTGGAAAGGCCGAGGGTTTAGCAGGAAATGCTTTTTCCATAATTTTGATCGCTGAAGAGCCAGTCGCATTCCATCTTTTGGCAAAGTTTAAAGAGCTTGATGGATCTGAATTTGGTGTAGAAACCACCACGCCTTTATTCCACACAAGTTTTTTGCCACTCTTTACGCATACATATTTCTTACCACTTGCGGTCGCGGTGATGCCTAATTTTTTACACGCGTCACCAGATTTAATTGCAGAATGGCTCGGTGGAGAAGATAAGAATAATATAAAGAACGAAAATACTAAGATCCTGGAAAGAAATTTATTCTTCATATCTAACCACGCGCTAAGAATATTTGGGAAACGGTCTTAGCCAGTATTGGTGAGGCTTCATTCCAGCTGATTCCATACACTTTTGCAAACGCCTCTTCGAATGTTAGACCGTTTGATACTTGCACAATTAACTCAGTTGGTGAATCAATGCCCTTTAACGCAACTAGACATTCCATTGTGATGTATCCAATAGTGTAGACATAGCCAAACATCTCTGCGTTGTACTTTCCGGGCATTAGGGCTGCGTAAAAGCGTTCCACATCTATTGGTTCAAAGCTTTTAATCTCTTGATTTGGCGAGGTGCTAAGCCATTGACCACGATTCTTTAAATACTCCTCAAATGTTTTTGCTGACCCAGTATTTCCTGCAATATGTGCATGACCTTCAATAAACCATCGTGGTAAGTAATTGAAATTCTGATCATCTTTTTGTTTACCGATGAATTGCATTGCCTGTGCGATGTGGGCGTATTCATGTATCTCAAGGCCACCACCTAGATGGTAGATATCTGATTTGCCACCAGGTTCGGTGACTCC
>CANESA010000004.1 GCA_947440735.1 Candidatus Nanopelagicaceae bacterium | reverse complement strand
TGGACAAGGCGTATTCGGAATTGCAGTGGGCAAGATCTGGCACGAAGTTGAAGGGTCGCTAGCAAACCTTCAAGGTGAGGTTGATGGTTCACCTGCACGTGGTGAAGGTAACGATGAACTTTCCATGCGTCGCAAGGCTAAAGGCGCCTAAAGACGCTTTCCGCTCTATATTTCTCCTCTGCGAAGTCAACAGGGGGATTAGTGGCTATCGAGGGTACGTTTCAGGATCGTCATATTGGGCCGACCCATCGCGATGAAAAGGCGATGCTCACAGCCCTAGGCTACAAAGATTTAGCAAGTTTTATTAGCGATGTTGTTCCATCAAATATCGCAATCAAAGGCGTTATCGAAGCGTCAATAAAAGCTGGTGTGAGTGAAGTAGAAGCGATTGCTGAACTGAAAGTTTTGGCTTCAAAGAATAAAGTTCTGACGTCGCTGATTGGCACCGGATATTACGGAACGATCGTTCCGCCCGTCATCAAGCGCAATGTTTTGGAAAATCCCGCTTGGTATACCGCTTACACACCATATCAACCAGAAATTTCACAAGGTCGTTTAGAAGCACTCTTTGCATTTCAAACAATGGTCTGTGAACTTACTGGTTTAGATATTTCAAATGCATCAATGCTTGATGAATCTACAGCAGCAGCTGAAGCGATGACTCTTGCGCGTCGATCATCAAAAATGAGTGATGACGCTGTCTTCTTGATTGAAGAACATGTACATCCGCAAACCAAGGCGGTAGTAGTTACTCGCGCCAAGCCTCTGGGGATCACCGTTGTCGAGATTGATTCCGGCCATGTGGCGCGTGATGGGTATGACGGAGAATTTTTCGGAGCGCTACTGCAATATCCAGATACCACCGGCGAAATTGTTGATTACTCGCAATTTGCAACGTATGCGCACGAACGCGACGCACTCGTTATTGCAGCAACAGATTTGCTCGCACTCACATTGCTTAAAGCTCCGGGGGAGTGGGGAGCAGATGTCGCCATTGGAACGTCACAACGTTTCGGTGTTCCGATGGGATTTGGTGGTCCACACGCAGGTTTCTTGGCTGTGCGATCTGGTTTAGAGCGTTCGATGCCAGGAAGACTTGTGGGACAAAGTATCGATTCCACTGGTGCTCCTGCATTTCGCCTCGCGCTACAAACTCGTGAACAACATATTCGGCGAGATAAGGCGACATCAAATATCTGTACTGCGCAAGCTCTGCTTGCAAATATGAGTGCTTTCTACGCCATGTGGCATGGACCTGAAGGACTTAAAGGGATTGCTTCACGAGTGCACGGTTTCGCATCTCGTCTTCAATCCGCAACGAACTCACGGAACGACAACGTTTTCGACACTGTTACGGTTCCAGTTAAAAATGCGGATGCGATCCACGCAGCTGCTGTGCAATCTGGTTTTAACTTTGCTCATGTGAGTAAGACCGAAGTCCGAATCTCGTTCGATGAAGAGAGCACCGAGAAAGACTTTGCTGCGGTTCTTCAGATTCTTGGAGTTAAAGATACAAAATCCAGCGACCTTCCTCCAGCCCTTCTGCGAACTTCGACATTTCTGACGCATCCAGTTTTTAATACTAATCACTCTGAGACCGCAATGATGAGATATTTACGAAACCTTGCAGATCGCGATCTCGCACTTGACCGCACGATGATTCCTCTTGGGTCATGCACAATGAAACTCAACTCCGCCACTGAGATGGAAGCGGTCTCATGGCCAGAGTTTTCGAAGCTGCACCCTTTCGCTCCAGCAAATCAGAGCGTTGGATCGCGTGAGCTCATTGATCAACTGTCGAAATGGCTTGTCTCCATCACAGGTTATGACGCAGTCTCCCTACAACCAAATGCTGGAAGCCAGGGAGAGTTCGCTGGTTTGTTGGCTATTCGTAACTATCACGATTCCCGCGGCGATCAGAATCGCACCATCTGTCTGATCCCATCGAGTGCTCACGGCACCAATGCCGCCAGTGCTGTCATGGCCGGTATGAAGGTCGTCGTCATCGAATGCGACGAGCATGGCAATGTAAGCGTTGCCGATATCAAGGCGAAGATCGCCGAACATCAAGCTAATTTGGCCGCGCTCATGATTACCTATCCAAGCACACACGGAGTATTTGAAAGCGCTGTCAGTGATATCTGCGCACTGATCCATGAAGCCGGCGGTCAGGTCTATGTTGATGGCGCAAACCTCAACGCTTTAGTTGGTGTTGCACAGCCAGGAAAATTCGGCGCAGATGTTTCTCACCTGAATCTGCATAAAACTTTTGCAATCCCACATGGCGGTGGGGGACCAGGCGTTGGGCCTGTTATCGCGAGAGCGCATCTCGCTCCATTCTTACCTAACCACCCGATGGATTCAGATGCAGGTCCTGCGACGGGACCTGGTCCAGTATCAGGTGCACCATATGGCTCTGCAAGTATCTTGCCGATTTCATGGGCTTATATTCGACTACTTGGGGGAGCAGGACTTACTCACTCAACGGAGGTAGCCATTCTCTCCGCCAATTACATGGCAGCGCGTCTTAATGATTCATTTCCAATTCTTTATACCGGTGCACATGGGCGAGTAGCTCATGAATGCATTCTCGATATCAGACCTTTGACGGCGCAATGCGGAGTATCTGTTGATGACATTGCAAAACGTCTCATGGACTTTGGCTTCCATGCACCAACGATGTCCTTCCCAGTGGCAGGTACCTTGATGATCGAACCAACTGAATCTGAAGATATCCACGAGATCCATCGCTTCATCGATGCGATGATTGCAATTCGCGGAGAGATTCAAGAGATTATTGATGGGGTAGTTACCATCGAAGAGAGCGCTCTGCGCCATGCACCACATACAGGACGAGCAGTGACATCCTCCGAATGGGATCGTGCCTATAGTCGCGAAAAAGGTGGTTATCCAGCACCTCTAGATGGCCTTGTGGCTGGCGAACTTATCGGTTCTCGAATGAAGTATTGGCCGCCTGTTGGTCGCATTGATGGCGCGCATGGGGATCGAAACCTCATCTGTGCCTGCACGCCGATCTCGGATTACGCGTAAAACAGGGGTAAAAGCTCGCGGGGATGGGCTGCTTTCTCTTACTTTACATAATGTAACTTATCGGCGTTAGGTCGTACGCGCCGTTTGATACCCCAACGAGTCGTCTGGATGAGAGCCTCAACAACTATCGCACGCGACATCTTTGAAACTCCATTGATTCTTTCAACAAAGGTAATCGGAACTTCTCTGGCTGTGGCATCCGCTAAATGTGCAGCTAAAGCCATTTCAATTTGGAAGCAATATCCGGTTGCATTCATTTCAGTGAGATTAAGTGATTCCAGCAATTGTCGACTGTAGATTCGGAAACCACCAGTGAGATCTGCAAGCTTTATTCCAAGAGCTAAGGATGCGTATTTAGTTCCAGATTTAGAGAGTAATTGTCGCGATTTCGGCCAGTTAACGACAGAACCTCCAGTGATCCATCGAGTACCCAGAACTATCGACTTTCCAGGGCTTATGGCTGCGAACATTGCAGGCAAATCAGCAACTCGATGTGAACCATCTGCATCCATTGTCACTATTTGGCCGTACTGACCATTGGCAAGAACCTGAGCAAAACCAGCACGATAGGCGTTACCCAGTCCATCTTTTTTCTCTCTCTTTAAGATTGAAACCCAATCTAGATTCAAAGATTCTACGATCTCTGCAGTTTTATCGGGTGAATTATCGTCGATGATGGTGACATCAAAATCAAATTCTTGGCTCTCTCGCAGCGTTTCGAGGGAGCGCAGAAGTTCCACAACTGAGATCGCCTCGTTGTAGGTCGGAATTAGAATCATCGCTTTCATCGCGATCTCACTATACGCAATATGATCGGGAAAAGTATGGAGGTAAGAAGAACTATTCCGGGTGCAAATCCCCCGAGCGTATTGGCCAATGTGCGAGTGGCATTAGATCGCAGATCCCCTGACAATTGAGCAGAAATGTTTTCAGGAGTTTTGCTGAGTACCTCGCCGTTGATTCCAATATGTGCTGAAATTCCAATAGTTGAAACACTTGCCATCTCGCGTGCATTCTCCAGAGCCCGCAGTCGCGTGATATCTAATTGCTGAGAACTCTCAGATGTATTGGCAAATGTTGCGCTATTTGTCTGCACAACTAGAGCGTCGGATCTCTTCGCCGCGTCTTGGACTAATGAATCAGATAGCAGTTCGTAACAAATAACTGGGGCTAAATCCATACCTTTGACGACATGGTTTTCGACCCTCTCTCCCACCTTAAAATCAACAACATCATCGGCGTAGGGTGAGATTAATCGTGCGAGCGAACGCAGCGGCATGTATTCACCAAATGGCGTGAGGTATTGCTTGGAGTAGTACGAAACCACTTCCCCACTCTCGCCATACATCAATGAGACATTTTCAAGCTGTCCACTCTGTCGAGTAATGGCTCCAGTAATAAGTGGAACTCTGAGGGTAGATGTGAGGCTTTCAATGGAACTTCTCACCCTTGCGCTGGCAAAAGGATCGACATCGATCGCATTCTCTGGCCAGATGATGACATTTGCCCCATTTAATTCCACCTTCTTAGTTTCGGTCAGATGTAGGTTAAAGACCGCCTCGGCACGATCGTTGAATGTAAGACCAACGGATGGGGTATTGCCTTGAATACCGATGAAGGAAATCCGTTCTTGTGACGAGTAAGAATTGTTCATAAAGATCGGTAGAACGATCATCAGTAAAAGTGGGAGTGCTAATTTCTTTCGAAACTTCACGATCATGGAGGAAATTGCTAATACCCAGGCCGACAGTAGAAGCGCTCCCCCGATCGAAATTACTGAGGCGTACGGTGCATCTGCCTGCGAGAATGCAATGCGCATCCAAGAGAATCCTCCAAAAGGAAAGATCGAACGCACTTCTTCGATTGCAAGTAAGGCAGGGATAAACCACAAAACATTGGATGTGTATCGACCTATGAGACCAAGGGGAAGATAGAAGAGTCCGTGGAGAAGTGCCAATAGAGCTAGAGGTACCAATCCGACGTACTTACCGGCCCACCACAGAGTAATTGCACTACTAATGAAGCCGAAGAGAAATGACCGTCGATAAAGATATTCACCCTTCTGACAGATCCTTAACAAGAGTGCATATGAGATTGGCGCTAAAAACCAGAGCCCAACAGGTTCAAATGAAAATGCGAAAAGAACTCCAGCCAGCGCAGCTACCACTTGAGAGCCGAAATCAATCGATCGACGCTTGCCCCCAAAGCGTATTGATCTTTAAGTTGATAAATCTTTGATAGATCGTCTGGAGCTTGTGGAAGAGAGATCTCAAGTGCAGGAAGTGGAACATCACGCGCACAATTAACGACAGTGGGAGCAATCTTGAGATAATCGGTTCCGGCAATAATCTTTTTCGCTAGAGCTGCTGGCAAGCGCTCATCGCCTTCGTTGGCAGCCGTAATTGAATCTTCAATCGTTGCAAAATGGGTAGCTATGAGAGCGGCTCCCTTCTCTCCAATACCTTTCACTCCAGGTAATCCATCGGAGGGATCGCCTCTAAAGGTTGCAAAGAGTGCGTATCGCTCCCCCGGTATTGAATACTTATCCGAGATAAATTTTAGGTCGACCAGATCATGGGCCGAAATACCTTTTGCAAGGTAGGCAACTTTAATATCACGCTTGTCATCGACCAGTTGAAAGAGATCTCGGTCGCCAGTAACAATGCGCGTTGGTCCCTTATGTGTATGTGCATAAGTTGCCATCACATCATCTGCCTCGTAGTCATCAACTCCGACCATGGGCAATCCAAACTCGTCAAGAAGATCGAGCAGGATCGGAATCTGCGGAGTCAGAGTGTCGGGTTCGGCCTCTTCTTCGCTATCTTCATCTTCAAGTCGGTTAGCCTTATATGCTGGAAAGAGATCCACTCGCCACGATGGACGCCAATCTCCATCTATGCAAACAACCAAACGATTGGGATTGTAAATCGATATCAGCCGAGCACTCATATCGAGGAAACCACGGATGGCATTTACCGGTGTTCCATCTGGTGCGACCAAGGTATCTGGCATGCCGTAATAAGCGCGATACCACAGTGATCCACTGTCTAAGAGCATAAGGGTCATAGGTCGGCCAACATATAAGAAATTACTCCACGATCCAAACGCGCTACACCTTCACGGCAAGTTTTACGCAACTCCGGACTCGCACCTGCAATTTGAGTCAGCAGATCGATGAGCTGCTTAATTGATCGCACGAAATCTCCCACTGACATGTCACTACCTTTGAGAACACTCTGCAACGTATTGCCCTGCGCCCACTTGTAGGAAATGAAAGCGAATCCAAAATCAGGCTCGCGTTGGGTTTTAACACCAAATCGTTCCTCAATCTCCTCTAACTCGCTCCATATCGTGACAATTGAAACTAACGCCTGAGCAACATTATTGTGTGGCATCTTTGGTGCGTAATTCTCCGTCGTACGAGATTGGAAAATCATGGCAGATGCAACCGCAACGAGCTCTTGCGCTGACAAGTTATTGAGGACTCCTCGCTTGATCGTCTCCGTAAGAAGAAGGTCTGATTCGGCGTAGATCTTGGAAAGAATCTTGCCCTGTTCGAGGGTCTTCTCCCCCTCAATGTAATTGAGATGGGTAAGAACATCACAGATGCGATCGAAGGTTTTGGCAATGACATGTGTGCGATTTTCAACTCGACCTCGCAGGCCTTCAGATTCGCGACGAATTCTCTCTGCTCTCTCGGCAATTCGTGCGTGAGACTCCCGATCATTGCAGTCATGACACGGATGAGTGCGAAGTCCCTTGCGCAATCCTTCCATTTCAGATTCTAAGTAACGACGCTGCTTTAGATCTATCGTTCTACGAGCATCGCGTTTTGACAACAAACGTTCAATCTCTTTGATATCACTTCGAATGCGCGCGTACTCGGAAAAATCACCAAGATGACAATTCACATCTGCCATCAGCTCATTAATCGCGCCTTCATTTTTCTTAATCTGCCGCACCAGTCCAACAACGGCTCGATCAGCTTGGAATTGAGCAAAAGATGACTCAAGAGAGCCGCGAGCTCGTTCGCGACCAAAACGATGAATGAGATTGATCGCCATGTTGTAGGTTGGAGTAAATGAAGATCTCAGTGGATAGGTTCGAGTAGATGCCAGACCTGCAACCATTGCGCTATCGACCGTAGGTGACCATTGCACAATTGCATTTCCCTCTATATCAATTCCACGACGTCCAGCACGACCAGTAAGTTGGGTGTACTCCCCCGGAGTTATAGGAACATGTGCTTCGCCGTTCCATTTTGTTAATTTTTCGAGGATGACAGTCTTTGCAGGCATGTTGATACCAAGAGCAAGCGTTTCGGTCGCAAAGACCGCTTTCACCAAACCCCGTTTAAAGAGGTCTTCAACAGTCTCTTTAAAGCTTGGCAGTAAACCAGCATGATGGGCTGCGATACCTCGTTCAAGTGCATCCAACCATTCGTCATATCCCAAAATATCGAGATCCTCCTGAGCAAGATTCGCATTAAGACGTGAGGCAGTCTCAACAATTAACTTTCTCTCCTCTGTATTTGTGAGTCTTAATCCAGAGAAAACACATTGCCTGACTGCGGCATCGCAGGCGGCACGAGAAAAAATGAATGTGATCGCAGGTAGTAAACCTTGTCGATCCAGGGTTTCGATAATCTCTGGTCTGGATAACTTGTTCTCTGACTCATCAAAGCGTTCCCGGCGATGTCGAGGCATCTTTACTTTGCGCATCGATTCGCGTTCCAAAGCTAAGAGCTCGGGGTTGATTTTTCCGGGCTCTTTAAAGAGATCTATCAGCCGATTGCCAATCAGAACGTGCTGATACAAGGGAATCGGACGAATCTCCGAGACAATGACATCGGTACCTCCTCGTACCGTTCCCAACCACTCGCCGAATTCCTCTGCATTTGAGACTGTTGCACTAAGTGAGATCACTTGTACCGATTCCATCAGGTGGATCAACACCTCCTCCCAGACAGCACCTCTGAACTTATCTGCTAGGTAGTGCACTTCGTCCATGACCACTGATTGCAAATTTGTGAGCGTTGAAGATCCTGCGTAAAGCATGTTGCGCAGAACTTCAGTGGTCATCACAAGTATCGGCGCTTCTGAGTTGATGTTGGTATCACCGGTGAGAAGCCCAACGTTCTCATCACCAAATTTTGCTACAAACTCAGCGAATTTCTGATTCGAAAGGGCTTTTATCGGAGTGGTGTAGAAACACTTCTTCCCTTTTTCAAGGGCTAGGAATGCTGCAAACTCGCCAACAACAGTCTTTCCGGCACCGGTTGGTGCAGCAACTAAAAGCCCGTTTCCATCTTCAACACAGTGCAGAGATTCAACCTGAAATTCATCGAGAGGAAAATCAAATCCTTGTGAAAATTTCAATGTCAGCGGATGCGATGATCGAACCTTCGCTGCTGCCATGCGTTCTGCTGGAGTGGTCATGCCGCCCACACTTTCAAAGCGCTACTTACGCACTGTGCGGTGAGAGGCAAGCAGGAAATTGGTTCACCGTCTGCAAATGAAGCACCAGAGCCAATGATCTCAATCTCCCGACAGCGATAGAAAGTGACAGCTGGATGTCCCACGTGTCTACCGCTGTACACTTTTGGAAAAACTTTGAGAAGCTCAATACGGGAGACCTTTCCGAGAACCATCACATCAAATAGACCGTCCGTAAGCGCTGCGTCGGGGCAGACCTTCATTCCCCCGCCGTAACTTGGGCCATTCGCTACGGTGACCATGGTTGCTTCGACATCAACCGATTTCACATCTAAGCGCATTCGATAGCTGTGGGTTCTGAGTGCAATAATCTTTTCAATCATCGCAATGTTGTACCTCATCCGACCTTTAGGCCATTTCATGAGATTTGCACGTTCATTTACTAGTGTGTCAAAACCACTTGAAAGTATTGCCGCGAACCAGGTAGATCCGACTCGTCCGAGATCAACCGCATGAGAGTCAGATTGAACGATCAGGTCGAGTTGCTGACTAAGAGCAAGCCTGTATATTCCAATACTTCGAGCGAAGTCATTGCCCGTTCCGCACGGAATTACTCCCAATGGGATCTCGCGAGGAACCACGTGTTGAATTATCTCGTGGATAAATCCATCGCCACCGAAGGCTACGACGCCAGAAATTGATCCTCGGTCGAGCTCATAGATCAACTTTTCACGAAAATCGTCGAGAGAACTACCTTCAACTAGTGCAACAGGAACTCCATAATCTTTGAAATATTCCTTTGCAAATATTGCGCGCTTGCGTGCATGGCCTCTTCCGGATACTGGATTAATCGCCAGAATCAGCACGTAAAGCCTTCTTTTCGCGCCTGCGATCATTAAGCAGTGAGAACAGACCTGCCAGAAAATATAGTGCAATGAGTGGCAGAGCCAAGGCAATCATTGATAGAGGATCTGGACTTGGAGTAAAGCCAGCGACAAAGAGAGTGATCGCAAATATCCAAATTCGCCAAGGTCGTAATATTCCTTTCCCGCTTATTGCACCAATTAAGTTTAAAGCCACCAAAAATACCGGGAGTTCAAAACCGAGTCCAAAGAAGAAAATCGTCCTGGTGACGAAATCTAGATAGTCGTCAAACTTAACCAAGTTATTCAACGCATCTGGTGTAAATCCAAAAAGAACTCGAATCGCCATGGGCAGGATCGTGTATCCAAAATATGCGCCGATGCTAAAGAATGGGGTCGCAGCAATGAAGAAGAGAATCGAATTACGCTTCTCTCTCTTGTGAAGAGCTGGAGCGATAAATGCCCAGAGTTGGTAGAGCCATATTGGCGCCGCAAGTAATAGCCCAGTGAGGATAGCCACCTTGATATGTAAATTCAGCGGACCCAGAACACCATTGATATAGAGCGCTCCACAGTTCTCCGCTCCGCTCTCCTGAGCCGACTTCAGATCGCAGACCGGCTTAGCCAGAGTTGTAATAATTGGGGTGTAAAAAACCCATCCAACAATCGCTGCAATTGAAATCGCTGCTGCACTTCTAACTACACGTTTGCGCAGTTCGCGCAAATGTTCTAGAAGTGGCATACGACCGCCTGTGGTGGTCGACATGAAAGTTACGCTGAAGCTTGACCGTCTTGGTCGGGCTTCTTATCGTCTTTCATATCCTTCATCTCTGATTTGAAAATCTTCAGAGACTTGCCTAAAGATCGTGCTGAGTCAGGTAGTCGCTTAGCTCCGAAGAGCAGAATGATCACTACGAGAACGAGCAGGATGTGGGTAGGTTCTTTAAGGAACACGAGACTCTCCTTCATGGCGCAGTTGCGCCTGCAACTGATGGTTAAGGCTATCGCACCCTATTCGTATAGGGCCATGGTTGAGTCGATACTTTGGCGGATCGCTAGCGTGATTTCCAGCGGTTCTTCAACCACTAATGAGCCTGCCGACGCCATAATCGAGCGAATGAGCCACTCTGGTGAGAATGCCTGGAGAGAGACGCTGCCCCCGAGTCGAAGGTCGGCGAAGGCGAGGCCAAAGGCCTCAGCACTCGCACGATCCAGAGCCCTCACAGTTGCCCCGACGCGGATACTCTCATTCTTCTTCATCTGCACATCCGGAATCACATCTAAGGATTCCGCGAGGGAGAGAGCGACTATTCGATCTATCCGGAACATCCTCATCCCCTTTGAGCTATGACAGTAACCCTGGAAATACTCAACATCATTTTCACTAAAGAAATCGTAGGCAGTAACTATCCGCTTTGTCTCTTCATCAGAACTAGATGAGTAGTAAGTCATCTCAACCGGAACACGTCTAGCAATCGATGCCGAAATTATCGATCTATGTGCGGTAGTTGGGCTTGAAGCGATTGAGATGTGAACACCGATCTGATCTCGTAACTTCTTCGCAAGTCTATCGATGCGATCATTGTGTTCGGCACCGAGTTGTTCAGTATTCTCACGTAAGAGATCTAGCCCTAAGGCCAATGAGACTATTTCAGCACTGGACATCGTGCGTACATATGCCAAAGGTGCTGCGTTGCGAATCGTTACAAATCCTGAATCAAAGGCGAGATCGATCAGTTCCAGCGGCGTATATCCAGGAAGTCCACACATCCAGAGTGTATTGAGATCGTCAATCATTACATCACTATCCACCTTGAAATGTTTTGCAAGATCGATCAGAGATATTCCTTGATGTGAGAGTAGGAACGGTACCAAATCAAGTAATCGGGCAGTCTGTTCAAGAGGAGTAACCGTTGATTTAGCCATGAAGCACGCGCAGTTCGCTGAGTGAATCGATGACGCTTTTTCTCAGAGCAGAAGGCCCTAAAGCTATGACATCATCTCGGTGCCACAAAATAACCCGCAGAAGCCAAGAAGCATCGACGATAGGAAGGGAAATCTCATCCCACTCCTCCCCCGGTTCAATGAGAGTAGCTAAGGAGCGCAGTTGGTGACCGCGACTTTTTCGTATGCGAAGTAGGGCAAATTCCATTGCTTCGTTGTCACTATCACTAGCCAATTGATCAGGAATATCGAAAGCGTTCGCCTTCTTTCCAACCTTCACCTCGGAAGAGATTCGATCAAGTCGAAAAGTACGTAACGAATCCTTCTCGCGATCGAGTCCCACGAGGTACCAAGACCCGGATTGACCGCGCATTGAATACGGTGCAATCCTGCGTGCTTGTTTCGAAAGATCGGCACCTACATACTCAAATTCGATCTCGCATCTACGAATAATGGCGTCGGTGACGAGGGCGAAATTCTCATTGGTAGCACTTACTAAGGGCGTGAGTAATGAAAGCGCATCTGAATCTGAATCAATACCCATCGACGCAAGCTTGACGAGAGCAGATGTTGATTCCTTCTCCAGCGCCGCTCCTGACCAGGCTGATGCTGCGAGAGAGAGAAGAGCGACATCGGTGCCATCTAACTCACCAAGATCAAGTTGATAACTCGATGGAGTAATCCGGTACCCAGCCTCATCCTCAAAGATTGGATCGAAGGTTCCAAGTTCAATAGCTATTCCAAGACTGCGGAGATCATCTTTATCGCGTTCAAACATCCGCTCCATCGCCTCCGGCGCGCCCTCATATCCCTCTACGGTACGAAAAATCTCGCTCTTTGTAAGGTATCTCTTTGTGGCAAGGAGAGCGATAGTTAAATTAACAAGTCGCTCACTCTTCCGCGACACCGTAAGCACCTTTTGCTGGACGTCGGCGACGAGCAAGAACTTCTACGCCTGGAGCCATCCGTCGACTCTGAATCAGAAAACCTGTATGGCCAATCATTCTCTGTTGTGGCCTTACCGCGAGTCCTTCATGGTGCCATCCACGAACAATCGTTTCAGAGCTTTCTGGTTCAGTGAAGTGGCTATCATTTTTTAGAGCCTCTGCTGTTGCAGATAACTGCGTTGTCGTTGCAACGTATGCAAGGAAGACTCCCCCTGGGCGCAAGACTCTTGCCGCCATTTCAACACACTCCCAAGGAGCGAGCATGTCGAGAATCACTCTGTCATACATCTTTTCTCCAGAAACATCTTGAACTGACCCAATCGTGAGTGACCATTGCTGAGGCAACACACCAAAATAGTTTGAAACATTTGAGCGCGCTATCTCTGCGAAATCTTCGCGTCTTTCAAAAGAATCAAGTGTGCCCTCTGACCCGATCGCTCTTAAAATCGAGAGCGAGAGTGCACCACTTCCAACACCGGCTTCGAGAACGTGAGCTCCGGGATAGACATCAGCAACTCCAATAATCATCGCCGCATCTTTAGGATAGACAATCGTGGCACCACGGGGCATGGAGAGAACGAAATCAGAGAGCAAGGGAATAAAGGCCGTGAACTTTAACCCTGCAGTCGTCGAAACTACGGATCCTTCTGGTAGTCCAATCAGTTCGTCGTGAACAATCCACCCTTTATGTGTATGCCACTCTTTGCCTGGTGTGATGGTAAAGCTATAGAGCTTGCCCTTGGGATCGGTGAGTTGAATGCGATCACCAGCTGCGAAGTAGCCAGGTGTTCTAGCGCCAGGAATTGCGCTCTCGGGAGTTATGGACACGACGCTATCTTAGGCGAGGAAACTCTCTTCGGTAGCGGTATGGTCTCTGATGTGACCCATATTCGCCTCTCCCCAAGCCGAATGAGCGAATTTAATAACTGTCCACGACTCTACAAGTACAGAGTTATTGAGCAACTTCCTGAACCCCCAAGTATCGATGCCGAACGCGGCACATTGATTCATACGATCTTGGAAGATCTCTTTGATCTTCACCCTGCGGAGAGAAACCACGCAGCTGCAGTTGAGATGGCTCCTGAACGCTGGCGAATTCAACTCTCTGAAAAACCTGGTCTCGCCGAACTCGTTACGAATGAGAAGGAATGGTTTGATCGCGTCAGCGCACTTCTCAAAAATTATTTTGTACTTGAAAAGCCAGAGACGTTCGAAGCCACCCACCGTGAGATGCATCTTGAACAAGATCTCAATCCGCAGGTGTATCTCCATGGATACGTCGATCGCATCGATGTTGCACCGACAGGTCAAGTGAGAATCGTTGATTACAAGAGTGGAAAATCACCTAAGGCGGGTTGGGAAGAGAAAGCTCTCTTTCAGCTACGCGTCTATGCTTTCTTGTACTGGCGCTTACATGGAGTAATACCAGCCTTACTTGTTCTCCACTATTTAGGGGATGCGCGAAGCGTGAAGAGCTCCCCCACAGAGGCTGAACTTCTCTCTACCGAAAAGAAGCTTTTACAGATTGCAGATGAAATTATCGAAGCGATTGAGAAAGATCATTTTCCACCGAAGGCGAGCCGCCTCTGTGATTGGTGCTTCTTTAAGATTATCTGTCCAGCGCATAACTAAATCGCGGAATAGAACTGCCCAAGAAACTCTAGAGATACTTCTTCAAGAGATGAAACGACTCGGACCTTTGGGGCGAGAGCTACATCTACATAATGCGGGACAGCTACCACGGCACATCCCGCAGATTTAGCTGATGCGATACCGGTGAGAGAATCTTCAAAGACCACACATGAACTTGTAGCCACACCCATACGTTTGGCCGCTTCAATATATGGATCAGGAAATGGCTTCGTCCGCGTTACATCATCAGCGCTAATACTAAATTGGAAGAAGTCCTGTGGAAGTGTTGTCAGAGCAGCATCCATCAGAATTCGCGGACTCGCACTGACCAACGCAACTGGCATTACCTGACGCACGCGCTCCACTGCATCAAATGCACCAGGCATGAGTATCGCCGTTGTCGAAAGTTTCACGAGCATCATCTCTGTGAGCTCCTGCACTACTTGCGGCCCCGTCATATCGTGAGCGCAAATATCTGAGATGTAATCCCCCACCCGCGAAAGTGGTCCACCGATGCAGATTCGCTGATCATCGTCATCCCACGAGTATGAGTAACGAGCACAAATCTCTTGTTGCGATAGATGCCATTGTGGTTCTGAGTCTAGAAAGAGCCCATCCATATCAAAGAAAGCGGCAGAGAAAGTCATTAATACATTAGTTCGCGTTGAAATACTTTGCTTCGGGGTGGTGAACGATAATCGCTGATGTCGACTGCTCGGGATGAAGTTGGAATTCTTCTGATAATTCAACGCCGATGCGTCCTGGTTCAAGAAGTTCACAGAGCTGGATCTGTTGCTCGATATCCGGACAAGCTGGATATCCGTATGAGTATCGAGAACCGCGATAACCCTGATCGAGAATTCCAGCTAGATCTGGCGCATCCAAGTTTCGAACGCTCATCTCTTCACGAATACGTGCATGCCAATGCTCAGCAAGTGCCTCGGTAAGTTGGACCGATAAACCATGGAGCTCCATATATTCGCGATACTTATTCTCTGCAAAGAGTTTGGCGGCAGCATCTGAAACCACGCTTCCCATAGTGACGACATGGAAAGAGACCACATCCACTTTGCCGGATTCACGAGAGGCGAAGAAATCTGAGATACAGAGTCTGCGATCTCGAGATTGGCGTGGGAATGAGAATCGAACGCGCTCTTTGCCTTCGTTTGCTCCCTCATGGTGGAGAACAACGAGATCATTTCCTTCACTGACGCAAGGGAAATACCCATAGACCACGGCGGCATTGAGCCATCCTTGCGATTGCACCTGGTTAAGTAGAGCGCGAAGCCGCGGACGACCTTCGCTCTCCACCATCGCTTCGAATTCACCGCGATTTCCCTTGAGACCCCATTGACCAACGAAGAGAGCACGTTCATCGAGCATCTCTACGTAATCAGCTAAAGGAATTCCTTTAACGATACGTGAACCAAAGAACGGTGGTTTCGGAATATCAATATCAATTGCAACATCGCTACGACGTGTATCTGCTGGCTCATCAGAAACTGGTTTAACTACAGCCTTTACTTTTCGTTCTCGCAGGGCAGGTAGAGCAGCCCCCGGAACACCCTTCTTCACACCCATGATTGCATCCATCAAGTGGAGACCTTCAAAGGCATCTCGCGCATAACGGACTTCGCCTGAAAATTCATTCGCTAAATCAACTTCAACGAATGCACGTGTGAGTGCGGCCCCGCCAAGAATTACCGGCCACTTTTGATCAAGGCCTCGAGAGGTGAGCTCTTGGAGATTCTCGCGCATGATCACTGTCGACTTAACAAGCAGGCCGGACATTCCAATAGCATCGACATCAGATTCCTGAGCGGCATCAATAATCTGATTGATCGTCTGTTTGATTCCAATATTGACAACTCGATATCCATTGTTCGAAAGGATAATATCGACAAGGTTCTTACCGATGTCGTGTACATCTCCCTTGACCGTTGCAAGCAGAATAGAACCACGACCCTCATCATCGAGCTTCTCCATATGAGGCTCAAGATAGGCAACAGCAGTC
This sequence comes from Candidatus Nanopelagicaceae bacterium, assembly GCA_947440735.1. The sequence goes on along the minus strand of CANESA010000004.1, from coordinate 2,037 downwards.
TTCATCACTTCAGCTGATTGCAGTACGAATGGCAGCTGCATCTCACCTTTTCCGAAGAGCTCTCCAACAATCTTCATTCCTTCTAGGAGATGATCATTAATGATTCCAAGTGGGGCTATTCCGGTTTTCATTGCGAGATCGAGATCTTCTGTCAGACCAACCTTCTCACCGTCGATAATTCTGCGTTGTAGACGCTCCTCGAGTGGAAGCGCCGCCAGCTCTGCTGCACGTACATTTCGTGATGCCGCTAGTTCTACACCTTCGAAGAGTTGCAGATAAGCGGTCAGTGGATCATAAGTGAGATCTTCGCCCGAGTACTCACGACGATCGTAAATGAGATCAAGGGCGACTTTACGTTGCGCCTCATCAATTCGAGCAAGTGGCATGATCTTTGAAGGATGAACGATCGCTGAATCTAGCCCTGCTGCAACGCATTCATGAAGGAATACTGAGTTGAGAACAACACGCGCTGCAGGGTTAAGGCCAAAGGAAACGTTACTGACACCCAGCGTTGTCTGGACTTCTGGATACTCTGATTTAAGTGCGCGGATAGCGTTGATAGTTTCTAATCCGTCACGACGGGTCTCTTCTTGTCCAGTTGCAATGGGAAATGTCAGAGTATCGATCAAAATATCTCCGACAGCCATCCCCCAGGTATCGACAAGATCTGTAATCAATCTCCGCGCTACACGTAACTTCCACTCGGCTGTTCGTGCCTGACCCTCTTCATCAATGGTCAGCGCTACTACCGATGCACCATGTTCGACAACCAAAGGCATGATCCGAGCAAAGCGTGATTTAGGTCCGTCACCATCTTCGTAATTGACTGAGTTGATAATGCAACGCCCGCCCAATTGCTCTAGCCCTGCTTGCAAAACGGGAGGTTCAGTCGAATCCAACATGATCGGCAACGTCGAAGAGGTTGCAAAACGTCCTGCGATTTCACGCATATCGGCAACACCATCTCGTCCGACATAATCGATCGAGAGATCAAGTACGTGTGCGCCATCGCGAATTTGATCGCGAGCAATCTCTACACATGCTTCCCAATCTTCTGAAATCAGAGCATCGCGGAAGGCACGAGAGCCATTGGCATTTGTTCGCTCACCAATTGCAAGGAAGGCGTTATCTTGTCTAAACGGTACGTATTGGTAGAGCGATGATGCGCCGGGATCGGCATGGGAAGTGCGCGCGCTCACCTGTTTACGATCTAAGCGCGCGACGACTGCCGCCATATGTGCAGGCGTCGTTCCACAACAGCCACCAATCAGCGTGATCTTGTAATCATCAACGAAGGTAGCGAGAGCCTGAGCAAGAGCATCAGGACCAAGTGGATACGTTGCACCCTTTGGTCCAAGTTGTGGCAAGCCAGCATTAGGCATTACAGATATAGCGCACCGTGCATTCTTGCTGAGATAACGTAAATGTTCTGACATCTCGGTAGGCCCCGTTGCACAGTTCAATCCAATGAGATCGATATTTAAAGGTTCGAGTGCGTTCAATGCTGCGCCTATTTCAGAGCCCAGAAGCATCGTGCCGGTTGTTTCAACTGTTACTTGAGCAATCAAAATCACATCGCGGTCGCTCTTATCGATTGCTGCACGAGCTCCATTTACTGCAGCCTTTGCTTGAAGCAAATCTTGGGTAGTTTCAATCAGAAGTGCATCTGCGCCGGAATCAACCAGCCCTTGCGATGCAATTTCATAGGCATCACGTAGATGTTGATACGTTGTATGTCCAAGGCTAGGTAATTTAGTTCCAGGCCCTAGAGAACCCAGAACGAATCTAGGCTTTTCTGGCGTCGAGAATGCATCTGCTGCTTCACGAGCAATAACCCCGCCGGCGTATGCAAGCTCGTAAATGCGATCTTCGATTCCGTACTCTGCCAAATTCGCCCAGTTGGCACCAAAAGTATTTGTTTCGATCGCATCGACACCGACCGCTAAGTAGGCATCGTGTACCGATCGGACGACATCTGGACGTGACACGTTCAAGATTTCGTTGCAACCTTCATGCCCTTGGAAATCTTCTAGGGTC
>CANESA010000003.1 GCA_947440735.1 Candidatus Nanopelagicaceae bacterium | reverse complement strand
TCATAGCATCTGAACCATCAAGCATCTTCGATGTGGGAAAGCGAACATCGAATGATTCGATACCAATAATCTTTGTCATTACTTCACATACTTTGCTAAGCCCTTAGGGACGCCAGATTCTGCCCATTGTGTTTCGTATCCAACACCAGGACCCTTTGGTGCGTGAACATTTCCTTGGGCATCAACGAGAGCTTCGCGCTTCATTGGATTACCCCAGATGAGTGATTCGTAATAGGTAGTGTTCTTAATTGCCATACAGAGATGCGCGCTCTCAAGACCCATGCCATGGACTTCTGCGCGAAGGTGATAAGCATCAGCCAAATGGGCAATACGCATTGCGCCGGTAAATCCACCACGCAAGAAGGTACTTGTGCGAAGAGACGTTGCGACACCAGTTGCGGCAAAGTCTCCAGCGCTCATATGTGCGCCATCTGTTACCTCACCCAAGAGCAAAGGAATCTTTACGCGCTGACCAAGCCACTTATAGGCAGTAACGCTAAATTCGCGCATAGGCTCTTCATACCAAGCAAATCCACTGTCATAGAGTGCGTTACCAAGATAGACCGCATCCTCAAGATCAAACCCTGCTGATCCGTCATACATCAACGGAATGTCATCACCGACATGTGCACGAAGTTTTTCACCAAGCAGCGCATCCTTCTTTGCATCTCCAAATGCATGCAACTTAATTGCTGGATAGCCAAGTGCCAGTGCCTGATCTGCAATATCAAGAAACTCTTGAATCGAAGAGTAAGTAACCGTTGATGCGTATGCTGGGATAGATTCGCGATAGCCACCGAGTAATTTGTACACAGGTAGATTTGCATGCTTGCCTGCAATATCCCACAACGCAACATCGAATACGTGGGTCATATTTGGCGCAAAACGTTCGATGCGATCGAGCTCCCATACGCGTTCCCACAAGTGCTCACGCATTAATGGATCTTGTCCTACAAATTCTGCTCTAAATCTACGATCGACATAATCTTTAAAAATAACCCCGCGGCTCACGGAAGCAAAACCAGTGATTCCGGCATCTGTTTCAATGACCAGCCATGCGCCTGTGTGCGCGCCATCGGAACCCGGTACGTTTTTTCTCCAGACAAATGCGGGGGACATGCCAGCGCGTTCCTCAAGTACAACTTCAACGTTGGTGATCTTCATCGTCGCCTACCTTCTCTCTCGGTTTATAACGGCTTCATAACAACTGGAGGATTCGCGCCTGAAAAGGGGCGAAACTCCCAAAAACAAGTCTTGGAAATACTATACGAAATAGTATTCCTACCCCTAGTATTTCGGCAACTGGCTCGATTGGCAACAAAGCGCCGACGCCAGACCTACAGAGGGGGAACACCTTGAAAAAAAAGTACTCACTAATTGCAGTTGCTGCGGCGGCTGTAATGGCAGGTACAACAGTCATGGCGATGCCAGCTCAAGCTGCTAAACCATCGATCGTCGTCTGGGTAGATGCACCACGTCTACCAGGTGCAAAGTTGTACGCACAAATCATGAAGGGCAAAGTTGATGTGAAGGTAGAACTTCACGCACAGGGCGACCTGTTGGCAAAAGTACAGCTATTTAACCGTGTTAAGAAAGGTTGGCCAGATGTAGTTTTCGGCCCACCAAACGATGTAGCAGTACTTAAGAACCCAATTATTGCTAACGCACGTGAACTTTCGAGTTTACTTACTCCAGCTGAGATCAAGGATTTCGGAAAGCTGAATGATTGGTCGAAAGCGTCAGACGGTAAGTATTACTCCATTAAAAACGATATGGCTCAAAGTGTGCTTTGGTACAACACAAAGCTATTCGCAGAGTTTGGTTACAAAGTCCCAACCAAGATGAGCGAATTGTTTGCCATTGGTAAGGACCTAGCAGCCAAGCATCCAGGGTACTCATTGGGTGCTTTAAGTGATGCAGCTGCATACTCAGGTTACTTTTGGCCTTCACAGTGCCCACTAAACAATGAGTTAAGTGCAACACGTGTTCTTATTAATGCAAAGGATCCAAAGTGCACACGTGTTACCGCTGCACTTCAGCCTCTCATTGATGCGGGCGTCTACTACGCAGGTTCTGCATTCTCACCAGAGTATGCAAAAATTGCGCAGGCAGGCAAGCTTGTAGCTCACATTGGGCCATCATGGTATGGCGAATTCGTTATTCGACCAGCTGGTTCATTTGCGCAGCCTGCTGGCGCTTGGACGGCAGCACCAATGCCTCTATGGGATGGTGAAAAGGTTGCTTACTCGGGCGAATGGGGTGGTGGTATTTACACCGTTTCTCCTCATTCCAAGTTCCCACGACAAGCTCTAGATTTTGCGCTCTTCATGACTGGTGACAAGAGAAATGTTGTCGACGTGAAGAACCCAGATGGCAGTAATGGAGCTCCTACTTTCCCTGCAAGTCTCAAGGGAAATGCATTGTGGAAAGCAAAAATTGATGCTGATCCTTACTACGCATCAAGTCCGTATCCAGCAATGGCTGCTCAAGCGGGCAAGGTATGGACAGGCGTAAAGCCGGTTCGCTATGACGCTGATGGAGCATGGGGTGCTGCTTTCGCTCCTGAGCTAGCAAAGTCAAAGGATCTGCAAAAGGCTCTTGAAGCCTATGCGGCATACACCTCGAATCTGGCACAGCAGCTGGGCTATGAGGTCACAACCAAAAAGTAATTCGCAAGAATTACATTAAGCAGTAAAAAGAGTGGAGGATTTCGTTTAGCGAAATCCTCCACTCTTTCTTAAAAACTACCTGAGGAGAATTTGTGGCAAAAAGAAAAAGGTATAAGCAGAGTAACTTTGTGATGTATCTGATGTTAGCGCCGTATGCTCTTCTCCTCTTTTCTTTCGGGATCCTGCCGCTATTTATGGCTGTCGCCGAGGTGCCAGGTCCATCTCTCACCAATGCAGATGGTGGTTGGGATGCGTTTAGCATCGTTGTTCAAGATTTTAGATTCCCAGTTGCGCTTAAAAATGTCGGCGGATTTATGCTTTATTTTATTCCCATGATGATGATCACTGTCATCGCGATGGCTTTAATGCTCGATGTGAAAACGACAAAGTGGGGCAGGTATCTTCGCTTGGCTTATATAGTCCCCGCTTCAGTCTCCGGTGCTGTGGCGGTTCTGGTCTGGTGGGCAATTTTTGAGCCAACCATCAGTCCTATAAAATCAGTTTTGAGCTTTTTTGGAATAGATTCTGCCCGTCAAATTTGGCAAACAGATAATCTCACTTATTTAATCGCGATTATGGCGTTTTTTGCATTAGCGGGAAATTGGATTCTGATTCAGTATGGGTCACTGCAGAACATTTCCTCAGAGATTATTGAGGCGGCAAGGGTAGATGGTTGTTCAGCATTTCAATTGGCCGTGAGGATTAAATTGCCGCTGATCCAAAAATATGTCGTGTACATGGCGGTCTTGGTCTTTGCGGGTGGTCTGCAGATATTTGTCGAACCACAACTTTTAAATACGGGAGTTTATACAGGTATCGCGGCGTCATGGTCGTTCGACCAACTTAGTTACGAGTTAGCTTTCAAAGCTGGCGATTTTGGCGGTGCCTCTGCACTCTCGATCATTCTGTTGATTCCAAGCCTCGTGGGAGCGCTAATTGTGATCTTCAAAACGGACATGTTTGATGTGAAGACAACTGCAGATAAAGAATCTGAGTAGGAGTTAAATACATGAAAATGACGCTAAATACCTCAAAGAAGAAAAAACTCGTTCAAGAAAATCGAGTAGGAATGTTTTTCGTAAATTCCTGGTTAATATTTTTCGCACTTATTAGCCTCATTCCAATGGCGTGGTTGCTCTTAGCCCCGTCAAAAACTGATGAGCAAGTCGTAAATAATGCACCCTTATCCTTTGGAAGTATTAAAGGCTACTTCACAGCTTGGAATAACCTAAGGTTTTTTGATGATGGGGTAATCCAGCAGTGGGTGATTAACTCCGTACTTTTCAACATTGCAATAGTTATCATTGCTACAGCAACAGCCTCTCTAGCTGGTTTTGTTTTATCAGCATCGCGAATACGATTCAAAAGGGCTTACCTCATTAGTACGCTTATCATGATGTTGATTCCACCAGTAGCTCTTGTCGTCCCACTCTTTGTTCTCATGGATAAAGTTGGCTTAGTGGATAATCCAATATCCGTGATCTTGATTTCCTCTCTTTACCCATTTGGTACTTTCCTTTCTTATATTTATTACTCAACCACTATTCCACCTGAGCTCTACGAATCTGCGCGATTAGACGGATGTACTGACTTTCAGTTGTACTCCAAGATCGCATTTCCACTCTCGGGAGCGCTCATTAGTTTGCTAGCTTTCTTCGCCTTTATTGGTAATTGGGCCAATTACTTTATGCCTTACATTCTTCTCTATTCTTCGGAGAACTACACACTTCCGTTGGGTCTTGGTTTCCTCTTTAATTCAACGCCTGCGATTAATCCAGGCGTCGGAGCTACCTCAGTTCCAATCTATAAGCCAGAGATTGCATTAGCGGGTGTTCTGGTTGCGTTACCGATTCTGATTGTATTCCTCTTGTCTCAGAAACGTTTGGTCAAAGGAATGCTCGCTGGCTCAATCAAAGAGTAGGGGAGATTGATGGACCAGAAGGTCTATCCATTTAGTGCAGGCAATCGCACCATGTCCGACCTCTTGGGCGGCAAAGGGGCCAATCTCGCAGAGATGGCGACTTTGGGTATTCCTGTTCCTGATGGATTCACAATTACTACGCGTGCTTGTCAAGATTATTTGCGTACGGGTGGGTTGAATCAAGAACTGCTTGATCAGATTGATGCAGCGATTATTGATCTTGAGAAGAAGATCGGCAAATCATTTGGCGATCCAAAGAATCCACTCTTAGTCTCCGTTCGATCTGGCGCAAAGTTTTCCATGCCGGGAATGATGGAGACAGTACTTAACGTCGGCATGTCACAAGAGGTAGCGGCAACGCTCGAATCTATAACGGGAGATTCGCGATTTGCCTGGGATTCATATCGCCGCTTCATTGAGATGTTCGGGAAAACTGTCTGTGATATTCCATCCGATGCTTTTGCAAAGGCGGTAGCACCCCTGATTAGGGCCGCTGGTGGAAAAACAATTGCTGATCTGGATGGTCCAGCGCTTCGCAAGGCAGGAGATGCCTTTGTTGAAGTCGTCGAAAAACATACAGGAACAGCATTTCCATTTGATGCTCGCTCACAGTTAACGCGCGCCATCGAAGCTGTCTTCCACTCATGGAATTCAGAACGCGCTCAGCTCTACCGCCGCCGCGAACGCATCAGCGCAGACCTTGGTACTGCCGTCAACGTGCAGGCGATGGTCTTTGGAAACATTGGTGATACTTCAGGTACCGGTGTCTGCTTTACGCGCGATCCAGGTAGCGGAGCACCGGGTGCCTATGGAGATTACTTACCACGCGCACAAGGTGAAGATGTTGTAGCTGGTATCCGTAATGCATTCCCGCTTACTCACTTAGGTGAAGTAAACCCTGAGGCATATGCCGAACTGAATCGCATCATGACTTTGCTAGAAGATCACTACCGAGACATGTGCGATATTGAATTTACAGTTGAACAAGGCAAACTCTGGATTCTGCAGACTCGCGTAGGTAAGCGAACAGCAGAGGCTGCATTTAAAATTGCAACACAACTTGTTGATGAAGGCTCCATCACAATGGATCAAGCACTCACTCGCGTCAATGGCGATCAACTCGTGCAGTTGATGTTCCCGCAATTTGATAAGGCGACGGCACCTAAAGAACTCACTCGAGGTATCGCCGCATCCCCTGGAGCTGCAGTCGGATCAGTTGTCTTTGATCCTCGCGATGCAGCAGACCAGGCACTTGCTGGCAAGAAGGTGATTCTTGTTCGTAGAGAAACCAACCCTGATGACTTGGTTGGAATGGTTGCAGCTCAAGGTATTTTGACGGCGCGAGGTGGAAAGACATCACACGCAGCGGTAGTTGCTCGTGGAATGGGACGACCTGCAGTCTGCGGAACCGAAAGTATTGAGGTCAACCTTGACGAGAAGTTCTTTACCTGTGGCGATGTCACGGTGCGAGAAGGAGATGTAATCTCCATCGATGGCACCACAGGTGCAGTATTTCTCGGTGAAGTAGCCGTTGTACCTAGTGTTGTGACCGAATATGTTCAAGGTATTGTCGATCCAGGTGCTGCTACTTCATCAGCACTGATCCGAAGTATCCACCGGATCATTACACATGCTGACAATGTCCGACGCATGTCTGTCCGTGCTAATGCTGATACCCCTGAAGATGCTGAAATTGCTCGCCGCATGGGTGCACAAGGTATTGGCTTGACCCGTACCGAGCATATGTTCTTGGGTGATCGACGAGTATTAGTTGAGACTCTTGTTTTAGCGACAACAGATGAAGAGCGCACTGAAGTCCTTGCTGAGATGGAGAAATTGCAATTTAGCGATTTCGTTGGAATCTTGCGTGCGATGACTGGATTGCCGGTCACAATACGTCTGCTTGATCCACCATTACATGAATTTCTCACAGATCAAGCAAGTCTTGCAGTCGATATCGCACTGACTCAAGAGCGCGGAGAAATTGTCGATGAGCGAAAGCTTGCACTCAATCGTGCAGTGAATCGCTTGCACGAATCAAACCCAATGATGGGCCTTCGTGGTGTGCGCTTAGGTGTACTTATTCCAGATCTATTCTCGATGCAGGTTCGCGCACTTACTCGCGCCGCACTTCACGTGCGTTCACAAGGGTATGACCCACAACCAGAAATTATGATCCCACTTGTGGCATCCCAGCGAGAGTTGCTCTACTTCCGTTCTTCACTTGAAAAAGAAGTCGCTCACGTTTTGGAAATCGCGGGGGAGCAGATGGAGATGAGTATTGGAAGTATGATTGAAACTCCGCGAGCTGCAATTACTGCTGCAAAGCTGGCTGATTACTCTGACTTCTTCTCATTTGGTACTAATGATTTAACTCAACTCACCTGGGCCTTTAGTCGCGATGATGTTGAATCTTCATTCTTGCCACGTTACCTCGATCTAGAACTCCTGCCGTTTAGCCCCTTTGAATCACTGGATCAAGATGGCGTCGGACTTCTCGTCAAGATTGCCTGCGATGAAGTGCGCACCGTTAACCCGGATATGAAACTCGGAGTCTGCGGTGAGCACGGTGGAGATCCACGAAGCATTGATTTCTTCCATCATGTGGGCTTGGATTATGTTTCCTGCTCACCATTTAGAGTGCCAGTAGCACGTCTTGAGGCAGGAAGGGCCGCAGTCAGCGACCACGCAACGACAGGGAGTGCATGATGAAGCACAATGACAAGGTTCGACTTCGTACCGGTGTTGAGGTTTCCAGACTCTCGCTCGGAACTGCAGCTCTTGGCGGGCTCTATACATCAGTCAGTGATGCCGATTCCACAGATACGGTGCTGGCGGCTCTCGATAGCGGTATTAACTTTATTGACACAGCGCCCCTTTATGGAAAGGGCACTGCTGAGGTTCGTATTGGCAAGGCGTTGGCGGGAAGAGATCGTTCTACCTTTGTTATCTCCACCAAGATCGGTCGCTTATTGGTTCCCTCAACAACTGACATTGATGATTTCTTTATGGATGCAGATAACACAGTGAAGATACAGTTTGATTTCAGTGCACGCGGTGTTCGCCAGTCCCTAGAAGGTTCACTGGAGCGACTCGGGCTAGATAGCGTAGAGATTCTCTTTATCCACGATCCAGATGCCAATGCAGATGAGGCGATACTGGAGGCGTATCCAGAGCTCGATCGCATGCGATCTGAAGGAATCATTAAGGCAATTGGTGTTGGAATGAATCAATGCGAAACACCAACACGTGTCATTAAAGAGACTGATATCGACATGGTTCTCATTGCAGGTAGATATTCACTTCTTGATCAAAAAGCGCTGGAGGGGTTGTTCCCTGCAGCACTTGAGCGCAATGTAGATATCCTCGCAGCAGGTGTATTTAACTCAGGAATTCTTGCTAATCCTGTAAAAGGTGCGACGTATGATTACGCCCCAGCAAGTGATGAACTCCTCGCAAAAGCTGTAAGAATTCGCGAAGTGCTTGAGGGGCATAAGGTTTCTCTCACAAGTGCTGCGCTGCAATTTCCTCTTCGCCATCCCGCTGTTAAATCTGTTCTTGTAGGTTGTCGAAGTGCGGGCGAAGTCGCCACAAATATCAGAGAGTTCGATAAGACCATCGAAGATAAGGTCTGGGATGACCTTGTCAGCGTACTGTAATTATCCTATAGTATTTTCATGGCCCTAGACCCGCAAGCATCCGCATTCCTTGATTTGGGAAAGGCGGCAAACCTTCCCGATATCAGCGTGCAAGGAGCAACTGTTGCTCGAAGTAATTCGCATGCACAGCCTGACATCAGTGGGCCGTTAGATCCCAGTGTTGGGATCACTTTTGAATTCTTCACCAGCTCAACTGCAGATATTGCAGTCGCTATTTACACACCACCTGCAACAACGGATGCTAAGCGCGCCGGTCTTGTTTACTTTCACGGTGGTGGATGGGTTGTCAATTACATCGGCAGATATCACGCACAGATGGCAGCAATGGCTAAAAAGACGAATTCAATTATCGTCTCAGTTAATTATCAGAAGGCACCTGAACATAAATTTCCTATTCCATTTAATGATTGCTACGAAGGTCTGGAATGGACGATTGCAAACGCCGATCGCTTAGGTATTGATATCAATCGCGTAGGTGTGGGCGGAGATAGCGCAGGTGGAAATCTTGCATCAGCTGTCGCGCTGGCTGCTCGTGATCGCGGAAAGATAAAGCTGGCTTATCAATGGCTGGTCTATCCATGCAACGGCCCAGAGTTCGTTGACTCACCAGAAGTTCCTAACGCTGATGGATATGGCTTAACACAGCGTGGAATGAAGTGGCTCTGGGAGATGTATCTCAACGGCGCAGCCGATCGCAGCAATCCTTATGCGGTGCCGCACGCCGCAAAGTCATACGAGGGACTTCCACCTACCATCATGATTACGGCCGAATACGACGTGCTGCAATCAGATGGCATTGCATATTATGAAAAATTGAAGGCTGCCGGAAATAATGTTGTATATAAAGATTGCCCTGGAATGATCCATGGCTTCTTCAACTTGGGTAAATTCATCGATGAAGGAATCAATATTCGAGACTGGTTTGCAGAGAATATTCTGCGCGTAGTGGGCAAGTAATGTCTCTTATTGAACTCAAAGGAATGACCTGGGATCACGAACGTGGTCTGGATTGCCTCGTGCAATCTAATGATCTACTGATTCAAAAGTGTGGCATCTCAATTAAGTGGGACGCTCGATCTCTTTTGGCCTTTGGAGATCAACATATCTCTGAGTTCTATAGCGATTATGACCTCATGGTTATTGATCATCCTCATGTTCCGGATGCTGTGCATGCCGATGCTGTCATTGCATTTGAAGAGCTAACGACACCATCAGAACTAGATTTGTTGGCAGCAACAAGTGTTGGAGCATCACACGATTCATATCTCTATAAGGGAAAGCATTGGGCGCTAGCAATCGATACTGCAGCCCAGGTAAGTGCCTTTCGTCCCGACAAGGCCGATCGCTCGCCAGTCTTTTGGCATGAGGTCTTTGATCTTGCAAAGAAGAAAGAGCTTCTCTGGGCCCATAAGCCAGTGGATGCATTTAGTACCTTTGCAACGTTGATGGCTCAAAAGGGTCGACCGCTTCAGGGCAATGCCACATATATCGATCAAGAGATGGCGCTTGAAGTTCTTGAATTCATGGTTGAACTATCTGGCCTTGTGCCAGATTTTTGTGCGTCAAGTAACCCAATTGAAATTGCCGAAATCCTCAGCGGCACAGATGACTATGCCTACGGCATCTGCATGTATGGGTATAGCAATTACTCACGTCAGGGTTTTCGCAAAAACGTTTTGGTCTATGACGATCTGCCATCATTTGATGGACGCGCCACCGGATCCCAACTTGGTGGGGCAGGAATTGCGGTCTCCACGCGAAGTACAAATTCAAAGGCGGCAGCAGAGGCTGCGCTTTTGCTTTCAATGCCAGAGATTCAAGCAACAACGTATGGTCTTGGTGGGGGACAGCCAGGAAACCTCATCGCCTGGAAAGATAATGTACTCAATGGTGTCAGCCAGAATTTCTTCAGAAATACTTTGCGCACTCTTGAAAATGTCTGGGTCCGCCCTCGTGTTCTTGGTTGGCCAGATGTTCAGTTCCAGAGCTCACTCGTTATACATAAGTGTTTAGTGGAAAAGAAAGTTACCAAGAAGGATGTCGAAGAGATCGCATCTATGTACCAGAAGCATGTAAAGGAATAAGAGAAGTATGAAACTCTATTTTGAGGAATATGAAGTAGGCACTGTGCAAGACAGTATGGGCCGCACAATTACTGAGACAGATATTGTCATGCATGCTGGCCAGACAGGTGATTTCTACCCTCATCATATGGATGCTGAATGGTCTAAGAACAGTGTCTTTGGACAACGTGTTGCTTACGGCACACTTATTTTAAGCGTGGCAGCGGGACAGTTAGCGCGCGAGATGAATGAAGTTGCTTTTAGTTATGGATATGACAAGGTGCGCTTTATTTCACCAGTCTTCATTGGCGACACAATAACTTCCAAGGGAGAGATCATTGCGAAACGAGAATACGCCAAGCGCACAGAAGACTTCGGCTTGGTAGATGAGCAAGTTACTGTGACAAATCAACGTGGCGAGACGGTTATTGCCTTCATCCATGTCTATATGGTGGAGAAGAAGAAATGAGCTGGAATCTAGACCCTCGCGTTCGTAGCGCAATGATCTCCGACTCACTTGATGTGGTCGGTGTGCGCAATAACGCAATGGATGTAAACGTGAGTGCTCTACGCCCTGGAATGCGCGCTGCAGGTTTAGCTGCCACTGTGAAGTTTGTTCCAGATAGTCAATACGATCAGAAAGATCCCTACGGTGCTGGCATCGATTTTCTCGACACCTTACAAGTGGGTGAGATTGCAGTAATTGCAACCGGTGGTGAATGCCTTTCTGCGTTTTGGGGAGAGCTTTTCTCTGCTGCGGCTAAAGGTCGTGGTGCAACGGGTGTTGTGGCAGATGGCCCATTACGTGATACCGAGCAAGTAGTCGCCTTAGATTTTCCAGCATTCGGCCACGGATCACGTACTTATGATTACAAGGGACGCATGCGTATTGAGGCAATTCGTGTGCCAATTATCTGCGGCGGGGTTGAAGTTCATCCTGGTGATGGTGTGATCGCAGATAGCGATGGAATCGTTGTTGTTCCAGCAGAGCATTTAGCAAAAGTGAGTGAACTTGCTAATGCTCGAGCTGCAACAGAGAAGACAGTCTTAAAAGATTTGTTATCAGGTAAGAGCGTACGAGAGGTATGGAACGCTTACGGCGTTCTATAGGAAAAGGAGATAACCATGGCTAGAGAACTTATCGATACACATCAACACCTTTGGGTAATGAGTGAGCGCGCATATAGCTGGATTGAGCCCGCATATGGCCCACTTTATGATGACTTCACACCCGAACGACTTGCTCCCGAGATCCCAGCATCAGGTGTTACCGGTTCAGTCTTGGTGCAGGCTGCCGATACCTACGATGACACGTTCTACATGCTCGATGTAGCAGGTCATTCAGATTTTGTTCAGGGAGTCGTCGGTTGGGTTCCCTTCGAGCGCCCTAATGAATCACGGACAGCGCTAGAGACTCTCGCCAAGAATAAGTATTTCAAGGGTGTGCGCAATCTGACTCATGATTACTCCAATCCCAAGTATGAGTCAGATGACGCGTGGATTACACGTCCTGCCGTCCTTGAAACTTTGGCTTATGTTGAAAAGATGGGGCTGAGCTTTGATTATGTTTCGGTGAAACCAGAACATACAAAGAACATCGTGACGCTGGCCAAGAAATTCCCAAAGCTTAAAATCGTTGTAGATCATTTTGCAAAGCCGCCCATTGCTGCAAAGGAGATGGAGCCATGGGCATCATCGATGGCTGAGATTGCAGCCTTTCCCAATGTCTATGCAAAGCTCTCAGGTTTAAATACTGCTTCTGACTTAGCAAATTGGAGCGTTGCCGACTGGCAGCCATATGTTGATTTCATCGTAAAGACCTACGGTGCTAATCGTGTGATGATGGGTGGAGATTGGCCTGTCATCGTGCTTGGAAACACCTATGTTGAAATTTGGAAAGCCCAAGTTGAAGTAATCAGCGGCTATAGCCAAGAAGATCAGGACTGGATTACACACAAGACAGCTAAGGCTTTCTACAACCTCTAAAGAATTAATCAAACGAAAGGAATCACCATGCAACGATATTCATCAGTTATTGGAATGCCATATGAGAACCGTGAAGAGTACGAGCGCCTACACGCAGATGTCTGGCCTGAAGTACTGGCAAAGATTGCTGAAGTGAATATCCAAAACTATTCCATCTATCGTTATGGCGAGCTGCTCTTCTCCTACTTCGAGTATGTAGGCGATGATTTTGATGCTGATATGGCGAAGATGGCAGCGGATCCAAAGACGCAAGAGTGGTGGGATGTCTGTATGCCGTTGCAGCGCCCAGTAAGCGATCGCGCTGATGGTGAGTGGTGGGCATCAATTCCTGAGGTATTCCATGTCGACTAGTTCGATAGATCGATCGCAACTTCCACTTAACGGAATTCTTGTTCTCGATTTCTCACAGTTTTTAGCAGGCCCTGTTTCAGCAATGCGCCTTGCAGACCTTGGCGCACGCGTCATTAAGATCGAACGTCCAGGCACTGGAGATATTGGTCGCACGCTCGCCTTTGCTGGACTAGAAAAAGATGGGGATACGCTCTCTTTCCATATTATGAATCGCAACAAGGAGAGCTTTGCTGCAGACCTTAAGAATTCAGATAGCTTGAAGGAAGTCTGGGAGTTAGTAAAGAAGGCCGATGTCATCATTCAGAACTTTCGCCCGGGTGTGATCGAACGCCTTGGACTTGGATATGAAGATGTAAAGAAAGTGAATCCTGGAATTGTGTACGGAAGTGCAACCGGATACGGAGCAGAGGGTCCATTTAAGGACCGCCCAGGACAAGATCTTCTTGCACAATCAATCTCTGGTCTGCCATGGCTTAACGGTCGAGCAGGTGATCCTCCGATCCCAGTTGGTTTAGCCGTGGCAGATATCTTCACATCTACTCATCTTGCATCAGGAGTAATTGCACTCCTCTTGCGTCGCGAACGCACAGGCGTTGGTGGAATGGTGGAGTCAAGCCTTCTTGAATCAATGCTTGACCTGCAATTTGAATTAATCTCTGCCAACCTCTTTGATCCAAGCGTTGTCGTCAATCGTGGTGCTGGAAATTCTGCACATGCATTCTTGCCAGCACCGTACGGTCTCTATAAGACCAGTGATGGCTATCTTGCAATCGCGATGACTCCGATCCCGGCACTTGGCGCACTCCTTGGAGTAAGTCTTGATGAGTATCAAGATCCAAAGTCCTGGTGGAGCCATCAAGAAGAGATTATGAAAAAACTCAGCGCAAAGCTTGAAACAAATACCACCGAGCACTGGTTGGCTATCTTGGATGCAGCAGATATCTGGTGTGCTCCTGTTTTAACGCTGCCAGAGCTTGTTTCTCACGAAGGTTTTGCCGCGATTGATATGACACAGAAGACCACACGCACAGGGCGGGATGGATCAGAGATTTCAATTCCAACTACGCGCTCACCTGTACGTATCGATGGCAAGACCATCAAGCACTCAAAGGGTGCACCACATGTCGGCGAAGATACCGAGAAGATCCGTAAAGAGTTCGGGATATAGGCGGGGGAGCGTGATGAAGAATCCAAATCCAGATCAAGGTAAGCGATATGAGATTCCGGTATGGAATCAGGATGTCAAACTCTATGAGGATTATCAGATCGGAGAGGTAGACCGATCACTGCGTCGCACTATCTCCGAAGGTGAAGTGATGCTCTTTAATTCACTGGTCTTAGATATGCATCCTTATGTCGGCGATGACATCTGGGCACGCGAACATGGCCTCTTTAAAAAACGTCTAGTCCCAGGTGCGATGGTATTTAGCTATGGCCTTGGACTCTTTGCCCATAACAATGTCAACACATTTAGTTATGGCTATGACAAGTTACGTTTTATTAAGCCAACCTTTATTGGTGACACTATCTACGGCATGCGCACGCTTCTTGAGAAGACTCCTAAGTACGAGAACATGGGCCTCTTTAAAGTCAGCTATGAAATCTTCCGTGCAGATAACGAAGAACTCGTTCTCTACACAGAGCATCTGCAGACCGTGCTTTATCGCACCTCACAGGCAGAGAACCTCACAGCAGAGGGTAAGGAGTAGCAATGATTGAGCAATTTCAAGTAATTAGTGATGCTGTACGACTTGAGGTAAAGCCTGAGCACCGCAAGAAGATTGGTATCTGTGGCGCAGGTGGAATCGTTGATGGCGCACACCTACCCGCATATACAAAGGCAGGGCTTGAAGTAGTAGCAATTTTCGATACTGATAACGCAAAGGCGAAGGATGTTGCATCTCGTCATGGAATTCCAAAGATCTATGCAACGCTAGCTGAACTACTCGCAGATCCGCAGGTAGATATCGTTGATATTGCAGTTCCTGCAGCTGCTCAGCCCGAGATATTTGCCCAGGTGGCAGCTGCTAAAAAACATATTCTTGCGCAGAAACCGTTCGCCACAACCGTTGCCGTAGGTGAGCTGATGGTTAAACAGGCACAGGATGCCGGGATTGTTGCCGCGGTAAACCAACAACTTCGCTTTGAAGAAGGTGTTGCAGCCGCACACAAGATGGTTGAACTCGGCTGGATTGGCACTGTCAGTAATTTTTCAATTACCGTCAATCTCATGACACCGTGGGAGCTCTGGCCCTGGGCGAAAGATCTTGAGCGTCTTGAAGTCATGTTGCACTCAATTCATTATCACGATCTTATTCGTTGGTTCTTAGGCGATGCCACAACCGTCTTCTGCGCTGCAGGACGCACAGCGGGACAGTTCCCTCAGGGTGAAA
Organism: Candidatus Nanopelagicaceae bacterium; assembly: GCA_947440735.1. The sequence continues at coordinate 4,789 of CANESA010000003.1, read as the reverse complement.
CTCGCACAATCTCGACCGCGCTCTATAAGAGCGGAGTCACATCGGTTGTACATGCAAACCACGTCAATCGCGGTGGCGACAATTACGCCGAGTATCGCATCGATGGAGATAAGGGATCTATTCGCGGCACTCTGGGATTACTTTATGACTATCCCAATGGTCGCGTAGATACGATCGAGATTAATTCATCCGTTATTCCAACCGATGGCTGGCTTCCATATCCAGTGACTACTCGATGGTTTCCGGATGCCTTTATCGGAACTATGGGGTCGGTGATGGAGTGCATCTCTACCGGTGCACCACTGCGTTCATCTGTTGCTGAAAATGTTGGAACGCTAAAAATGGTTGAAGCGCTCTACGCATCTATGGATTCAGGGAAGTCAGTTGACCTCTAGTACGCCTCTTCCTCTCTTTGATTTAGAGGGAAAGGTCGCAGTAATTACCGGCGGCAATGGCGGAATTGGATTAGGTTGTGCCAGAGGGTTGGCACGAGCCGGTGCAACAATTGTTATCTGGGCAAGAGATGCTGTGAAAAACGCTTCGGCTAAGAGTGAACTAGAAGCACTCGGTGCCACAGTGATCACACTTGAAGTAGATGTCACAGATCGTACGGCTGTCGAGAAAGCAACTGCCCGCACGATAGAACTCTGCGGCGGAATCGATATTCTCTTTGCCAATGCTGGCGTCAACATTCGCATGCGCCCTGAGGAGTACACCGAAGATATTGTTGATCAGATCATCGATGTAAATCTCAAAGCAGTATTTCACTGCTGTCAGAGCGTCTATCCATCAATGACAGCACGGGGTGGCGGCAAAATAATCTTGATTGGTTCACTTACTAGTGTGCAAGGCCTTGGCATCGCACCTGTCTACTCTGCAACCAAGGGAGCGGTCGTCCAATTAGCAAAGAGTTTGGCTGCTGCATGGGGAGCGCAAAATATCCAAGTCAACACAATTTTGCCGGGCTGGATTGTTACCGAGATGACTTCAATAACGCGTGCAATTCCAGGCTTACCTGAGCACGTCTTATCGCGTACTCCTGCGGGCAGATGGGGAATTCCGGCTGATTTTGAGGGCATCGCAACATTCTTTGCATCGAGTGCGAGTGACTTTGTGACAGGAACCGACATTCAAATCGACGGTGGATTTACAAGCACCCTTGCAATCTTCGATCTACCGAAGAATTAATTGCATATAGAGCTAAGCGCGGTAAGCAATACAGTTGTTTGAGATCTCGCCAATACCTTCGATGCCAGTCTTGATTGCATCCCCTACAGCCAGATACGCAGGTGGCTTAAATCCAAGTCCAACGCCAAATGGTGTTCCGGTGTTGATGACATCTCCAGGGAATAGCTCCATAAATTGGCTGATGTACCAGACGATGTGATCGATACCAAAGAGAAGATCATCTGTATTTGAATCTTGCTTCATGACGCCATTAACGCTGCACCATAGGCGCAGGTTACTTGCATTAATTTCATCTCCTGTAACAATCTCAGGTCCAATTGGATTAAATGTTGGAAATGATTTTCCCTTTACCCATTGGCCTGATCGCTCAAGTTGCCAGTGACGCTCAGAGACATCTTGTGAAATTGTGTACCCGAGAATGTGTGCCTTGGAATCTGCTGGCGAGTTCAAATAGAGCGCGCGCTTTCCAATCACAAGTGCAAGCTCTACTTCATAATCTGTAGCAAGACTCTTTGGTGGAATTATGATGTCATCATTTGGACCTACAACGCTATCGGGAGCTTTCATAAAGATGACAGGCTCTGCAGGAGTTTCTGCATTTGACTCTTTTATATGGGCCAGATAGTTAAGGCCTACGCAGATAACTTTTGTAGGGCGGTTAATTGGCGCACCAATACGAGTAGATCCTTTGGCAACGCGTGGCAGTCCGGAAAGATCTGCGGCGCTAACTTTTGCCATTGCACCGCCTTCTAAGCTCGCGCGCGACCAATCATCGATGAGGGAATCGACAAGTATGTATTCATTGGCCGTAACGACAGCAGGTTTTTCGTGACCAGCACTTCCGATTCGGGCTATACGCATTGTTCTATCGTCCTTCCGGTAGGCGGCCTAGGCCAGCATGGGTTTGCAAAATCTGTACATGCTTAGGTTCAAGTTCCTTCAATGAATTCACGCCAAGTAGCTTCATGGTGCGCACCATCTCAGATTGCATGATCGTCAGCATTCGCTCGACACCTTCTTGTCCACCAGCCATAAGTCCGTATAGGTAGGCGCGACCGACATATGCAAAGTCAGCACCGAGTGCCAACGCTGCCAAAACATCTGCGCCATGCATGATGCCTGTATCGATATGGATCTCAAGGTCATCTTTGAGTTCCTTCTTCACCTCTGCGAGCATATGGAGGGGTACTGGCGCGCGATCAAGTTGGCGACCACCGTGGTTACTTAAGATGATTGCATCAGCACCATATTTAGCTGCGATCTTTGCATCTTCCACAGTCTGGATTCCCTTAATCGAGAGCGTGCCATCCCATTGTGCACGGATCCACTCGAGATCTTCAAAGGTAATTGTTGGATCAAACATAAAGTCGAGCAGTTCGGCAACAGTGCCTTCCCAATTAGACATTGATGCAAATGAGATCGCAGGGGTCGTCAGAAAATTAATCCACCACTCTGGGCGAGGAGCAGCATCGATCAGCGTCTTGATAGTCAGGCGAGGAGGAACTGTAAGTCCGTTGCGGGCATCGCGCAGGCGTGCACCAGCTGCAGGAACATCAACTGTCAACATCAAATGTTTTACGCCAGCATCTTGGGCGCGCTTGACTAGCGCCATGCTTGCTTCGCGATCTTTCCACATATACAACTGGAACCAATTGACGCCATTGGGTGAAGCTTTGACTACATCTTCAACTGTTGTAGTTCCCAATGTAGAGAGCGTGAAAGGGATTCCGAATTTTTCGGCTGCACGTGCACCGGCGATTTCACCTTCGGTATGCATCATGCGAGTAAATCCAGTGGGAGAAATTCCAAAAGGCATTGCAAACTTCTCGCCCATAATTTCACAGGTGGTATCTATATTTTTTACATCATGCAAAATATTTGGTCTAAATTCCAGATCGAGATATGAACGACGCGCTCTCTCCAACGTCACTTCAGATTCAGCGCTGCCATCGGTGTAATCAAATGGCCCCTTAGGGGTGCGACGTTTTGCAATGAGGCGCAGATCCCAGACGGTGAGGGCTTTAGCGAGGCGATTCTTACGTGTAGGAAACTGCGGAAGGGTAAAGCGCAACAGGGGAGCTAATTCGCCCACCTTAGGGAACTGGCGCTTCACATTCTTCATTACTTAGCTCCACTCGTTGCCACATCGCGAATTCATCGAAATCCTATACGATTTTTCGCCCACATTCCACATCAATCAGTAGCAATCCTTCGCTAAGGTGCGAACATGAGCGATCTGGCAGCACAGACACGAGCAGCACTTGATGCAGCAGTCGCCGCCATTGGGGGAGCACCGCGCAAGGGTCAGATAGAGATGGCTGAGGCGGTCTCTAGCGCTCTCACCGATCGACATCATCTGATGGTTCAAGCAGGTACCGGAACTGGAAAATCACTGGCCTACCTAATTCCAGCACTTGTCCACGGTCGCAAAGTTTTAGTTGCTACTGCAACCCTGGCACTGCAACGTCAATTGGTTGAACGGGATTTGCCCGCAGTGGTTCCAGCCCTTGAGAAAGAGCTGGGTCGCGAGATCACCTACGCAATCTATAAAGGCGTAGGCAATTACATCTGTCTGCAGAAGATGAATAGCGAAGAAGTCGATCCAGATGGCGCACTTGTTTTGGAAACCTCTTATTTAGAGAAAGATGCTCAACGACTTATTGCTTGGGCAAAGTCAAAGGGTGCCTCTGGTGATCGTGATGATGCACCGGATGTAGATCGCCGTGTGTGGCTTGCAAATTCAACATCGGGACGTGAATGTGTTGGAGCAGATAATTGCGCATATGGCTCGACATGCTTTGCAGTGAACGCTAAAGCAAAGGCGCAACTTGCAGATGTCGTCGTTACAAATCACACCCTACTTGCTATTGAAATCGTTGATTCACACCCTATTTTGCCTGAACGCGATGCCGTGATTTTGGATGAAGCGCACGAGTTTATGGATCGCACGACACAAGCGGTGACAGAAGAACTCACATCAGGTCGCGTGCAACGTGCTGCTGCAATGGCGCGCAAACATATGCCGGGCAAGCTCAGCGATGCATTTACAAAAGCGGCAGATGATTTCCATGATGCAATGGCTGATTACGGCGATAGCGTCAAAGGTGATTTTGCAGCCCTGGGTCGCCTAGAAGTGATTCCAAGTATTTTAGAGGCCCCAGTGCGCAAGGTTCGTGAAGCTGGGGCGGCAATTACTGATGCCTTGCGTGCAGATGAAGAGATTATCGATCCAGATGGAATCGCAGAACGTGCACGCGTAAAAGGTGCCGTTACAGAGATCACGACAACTGTTGGTAAGTTATTGAAGATGGGCTCATCGCATGTGCTCTGGTATGAACCCACCTTCTCATCCCTTTATTTAGCACCGCTATCAGTCTCTGAAGTACTCCGCGAGAATTTGTTAACAAAGACTCCTGTCATCGCAACATCTGCCACTCTGACTGTTGGCAGTGGCTTTGATGCGATGGCTCGATCACTGGGTTTTCTCGCCCCTGGTGTCACGACTGAAGATCAGAGCGATGACGAGGAGGCTGAGATTGATCCCTCTAATTTTCAAACTCTCGATGTGGGTTCCCCCTTCGATTTTGCAGCACAGGGTGTT
>CANESA010000002.1 GCA_947440735.1 Candidatus Nanopelagicaceae bacterium | reverse complement strand
CTTTTGGGAACTGTTAATTTGGCGATGGGTACTCCGCTTTATATTGCGGCTGCGTATCTGGCGTGGTTGGTGCTCAAAGATGTTCCAAAAACTATTCCCCCAAAAGTCGAGGAAGAAACGAACTAGCTCTTAATAAAGCAATCTTTAATCAGATCTTCGGCTGCAGCAGATGCTACAAAGAGAAGTTCATCGCCAGCGCTAAATACATCAGCCGCTGTCGGAGCAAATACTCGACTATCACGAACGATTGCAGCAAGGGACGCGTCCTGAGGAAGTTCAATCTCTTCTACAGTCTTTCCAATACAGCTGGATGAATCCGGCAAGGTGAGTTCCACCAGATTTGCCTGGCCTTTCCTAAAGCTAAAGAGGCGCACTACATCGCCGACACTTACTGCCTCTTCAACCAGTGCAGAGATGATTCGAGGAGTAGATACAGCTACGTCGACGCCCCATGAAGAATCAAACATCCATTCATTCTTTGGGTGATTGATGCGAGCGACAACACGAGGAACGCCATATTCAGTCTTTGCCAGCAAGGATGCAACAAGATTGACCTTGTCGTCACCGGTTGCTGCCACTAGTACTTGTGCGTTTCCGAGTGCAGCCTTATCCAGAGATGCGATTTCACATGCATCGGCCATCAACCATTCGGCGTCGGGAACAGAGTCCAATTTGAGCGCCTTAGGATCGCGATCAATGAGAAGAACTTGATGACCGTTATCAAGAAGTTCGCGAGCAATAGCTCGACCCACATTTCCTGCTCCGGCAATTGCAATTCTCATGGGCGCTCCGTTGGTTCTTTAGCCAAAATCGCTTCGACTTCTGCAACTCGAGATGTTTCAATGATCATGTGAAGGAGATCGCCTTCTTGAAGAACGGTGTGTTCATTTGGGACGAGACCTTCGGCAAGACGTGTAATAAATGCAACACGAGCACTAGTTGAAGATTCAATGTGAGTGATGGGATGCCCGAGCCATTTAGTGTGAGGATGTACCTCTGCAAGTTCGATTGTGCCTGTCGCATCACGCCATTCACTTCTTGATCCTTCAGGAACGAGTCGACGCATAATTTGATCGGTCGCCCAGAGAACAGTTGCAACTGTTGGAATACCTAAGCGCTGATAAATTTCAGCACGTCCTGGATCGTAGATACGAGCAACTACATTGCCAACGCCGTACATTTCACGAGCTACGCGAGCAGCCAAAATATTTGAGTTATCACCATTACTTACAGCGGCAAAGGCATCTGCTGTCTCAATGCCTGCTTCGCGGAGAGTATCTCTATCAAAACCAATACCGCTGATAGTGCGACCTTTGAAATCTGGACCCAATCGACGGAATGCTTCACGTGATTGATCGATGATTGAGACGGTATGACCTTGCTCTTCAAGTTCGGTCGCCAAAGAGGAACCGACTCGACCGCAACCCATGATGACTACGTGCACAGGACATAACTTACCCCCTTAGGCTTACCTTTATGACATCCACGCCTCGCGCCGTCCTTTCCGCAGGGCAAATCATTCGGGTGACGATCGAAAAAGTCGCCCATGGTGGACACTTCATCGCCCGCTACGAAGGCGCAGTTATATTTGTTCGTCACGGTTTACCAGGTGAAGTTGTTGATGTGGCAATTACAAGCGTTGGATCCTCCTTTAATCGTGGAGACGTTGTTGCAGTTATTCAAGGCTCAGCTGATCGCGTAGAAGCGCCATGCCGCTATGCCAATCGCAATGGATGTGGTGGATGTGATTTCCAGCATGTAGAAATCTCTGCGCAACGAAAGCTAAAGGAAGATGTCATCACTGAACAGTTTGCTCGTATCGCAAAGATGGATTTGCGAGTTGAGGTTGAGGAAGTATCTCCCTCGCTGGGCTGGCGAACACAAGCCACAATTGGAAGTGATAAAAAGGGAAGGGCTGGTTTCTATGCCTCACGCACAAATACGATCATGGCTATTGAGGATTGCTTGGTTCTTCACCCATCGATTGGGTACCCGAAGATTCAATCTCAAAACTGGGAACCTGGCGTTCGGATTCAAGTGAGCGCCTCCACCGATGGTTCTTCTCGACTAGTAGCCGGTGAAGTGATCCAAGGTGAGCAGATTCAGAATTTCACGGTCAACGATATGAACTATCAAGTGAGTCCTGATTCATTCTGGCAGAGCAATGTAAACGCTCCGAAAGTTCTCGTTGATTGTGTCAGCGATTTTGCAGATGTTCGCGCTGGTGATCATGTACTCGATCTTTACGGAGGGGTAGGACTTTTTGCGCTGCAGCTTCATAAAGCCGTCGGTGCAGGTGGTCGTATCGATCTAGTTGAGGGAAGTAAGAGCGCTACTTCAGATGCTGCAGTTAATTTCGCCGGTAAAGAAAATGTGAAAATCTATACTGGGGATGTTGAAAAAATTCTCCCTCGTTTTTCTCGTGCTGATGTTGTTATTCTCGATCCACCGCGAGATGGCGCAAAGAAGAATGTGATTGAGAGTCTGGTGGCATGTAAGCCACGAGCAATCGTTTATGTGGCATGCGATCCAGCAGCACTGGCAAGGGATAGCGCTCTTTTACGTGATGCCAATTACACCCTTGAAAAAGTGCGCGCATTTGACCTCTTCCCAATGACACATCACATCGAGTGCGTTGCCCTCTTTACGCCCACTGCGGTATCTTGACCCCATGAGTAAGAATTCGCTGGGAAGAAAGAGAAATCTCACGGTAGGCGGCAAAGATTTTGAAATCTTTGATATCAACGGAATCGAAGGCTCTTCAGACCTACCTTTCTCCCTCAAGATTCTCCTCGAAAACCTCTTACGTACCGAAGACGGCGCTAACATCACCGCAGACCACATCAAAGCTTTAGCACAGTGGGATCCATCGATTGAACCTGATACTGAAATTCAATTCACTCCTGCACGAGTTGTGATGCAGGATTTCACTGGAGTTCCCTGCATTGTTGACCTCGCTACCATGCGAGAGGCGATCGTCGAACTCGGGGGAGATGCCTCCAAAGTAAATCCTCTCGCTCCTGCCGAACTCGTCATTGACCACTCGGTTATCGCCGATGTTTTTGGCACACGCGATTCATTTGAACAGAACACAGATATCGATTATGGGCGTAATCGTGAGCGTTACCGCTTCTTGCGATGGGGCCAAGGAGCATTCGATGAATTTAAGGTAGTTCCACCTGGAACTGGAATTGTTCACCAAGTAAATATTGAGTTCCTTGCTCGAGTTGTTATGACTCGTACTGTTAATGGAGTTACACGCGCCTATCCAGATACTGTCGTGGGCACCGACTCACATACGACAATGGTTAATGGTTTAGGTGTTCTTGGTTGGGGCGTTGGTGGAATTGAGGCCGAAGCAGCTCTTCTCGGCCAGCCAGTATCGATGTTGATCCCGCGCGTTGTCGGATTCAAACTCAGTGGCGAGCTACCGACCGGAACCACTGCAACAGATCTTGCACTCACAATTACTCAAATGCTCCGCAAGCACGGGGTTGTGGGCAAATTCGTAGAATTCTATGGCCCAGGTGTAGTCAGCGTACCGATGGCAAATCGTGTAACGATCGGAAATATGAGTCCTGAATATGGCTCAACCTGCGCAATCTTCCCTATCGATGAAGAGACACTGCGCTACTTAAGACTGACAGGGCGTGATGAGGATCAAGTTGCTCTTGTCGAGGCATATGCAAAGGCGCAAGGACTCTGGCACGATCCTGCAACTTCGCCACGTTTTTCAGAACATATTGAACTTGATCTCTCAACAGTTGTGCCTTCTATCGCAGGACCGAAGCGTCCGCAGGATCGAATCTCACTCTCTGATTCGAAGAGCGAATTTGAAAAGATTTTGCCAACCTATTTCACTGACAAAACTGGAAAGTCTGCATATCCAGTCACAGTTGGAGAACATAAGACAACGATAAAAAATGGCGATGTAGTTATCGCCTCAATTACCTCGTGCACAAATACATCAAATCCATCAGTGATGATCGGTGCAGCTCTGCTTGCTAAAAAGGCGGTAGAAAAGGGGCTTACTTCAAAGCCGTGGGTAAAGACCACCCTTGCCCCGGGTTCTAAAGTCGTTACCGATTATTATGACCGAGCAGGCCTTACTTCCTTCATGGAGGCACTTGGTTTTTACCTTGTCGGCTATGGCTGTGTAACCTGCATCGGTAACTCTGGCCCGCTTCCAATCGAGATCAGTAAGGCAATTAACGAAAGCGATTTGGCTGTGACATCAGTGCTTTCTGGAAACCGTAACTTTGAAGGTCGAATCAGTCCTGATGTAAAGATGAATTACCTTGCATCGCCTCCACTTGTAGTTGCATATGCACTAGCAGGCACTATGAATCATGATTTCGAAAATGATTCACTGGGTAGCGACAAAGAGGGCAACCCAGTACTGCTCAGGGATATTTGGCCATCTGCTCAGGAGATTCAGGAAGTTATTGACACGTGCATTTCTTCGGAAATGTTTACCAAAGATTATGCAACAGTCTTTGATGGCGATCATCGCTGGAAGTCTCTTGATACTCCAACCGGAAATACCTTCGAGTGGGATGCAGAGTCGACCTACGTCCGCAAGCCTCCATACTTTGAAAATATGCCCGCTAAGCCGACTCCAGTTGTAGATATTTCAGAAGCTCGAGTTCTTGCAATCTTGGGCGACTCGGTTACCACCGATCACATCTCCCCAGCAGGAAATATCAAGGCAGATTCTCCAGCTGGAAAGTATTTGGAGGCACACGGTGTCGCACGTAATGATTTCAATTCCTACGGCTCTCGTCGCGGAAATCATGAAGTAATGATTCGTGGAACCTTTGCAAATATCCGCTTGAAAAACTTACTGCTAGATGGCGTCGAAGGTGGATTCACTCGTAATTTCCTTGATGGCGGAGCGCAATCAACAATCTATGACGCATCAACGGCCTATCAAGCAGCTGGAATTCCACTTGTGATACTTGCAGGAAAAGAGTACGGCTCAGGTTCCTCTCGTGATTGGGCTGCTAAAGGAACTGCTCTGCTCGGTGTTCGCGCCGTCATCGCAGAAAGTTTTGAACGCATCCACCGCTCCAACCTCATCGGAATGGGTGTTCTACCTTTGCAATTTGTTGAAGGTCAGAGCGCTGCAACCCTTGGGCTTAAGGGGGATGAAAGCTTTGCAATCGCAGGCATCGCTGCCCTGAATACAGGAGGAGTACCTAAGGAAGTCACCGTCACCGCGGGGGCGATTACCTTTAAGGCTAAGGTCCGTATCGATACGCCAGGTGAGGCAGATTATTACCGCCATGGCGGAATTATGCAGTTCGTCCTACGTCAATTGCTTGGGTGATCTAGAATCTCAGATGTGATTGAGTCAATTAAGAGCCCCGCAGATATCAAGGGGCTGAGCCAGGACGAACTCGTGTCTTTGGCGCAGGAGATTCGCACATTCCTTATTGAGAAAGTTTCAAAGTCTGGTGGCCACTTAGGTCCGAACCTTGGAGTTGTAGAACTGACGCTGGCACTTCATCGTGTCTTTGATTCTCCGCGCGATGTGATCCTTTTCGATACTGGTCATCAGTCATACGTGCACAAGATCGTGACAGGACGAGCAGGCGATTTTGATCTCTTACGTCAACGGGGCGGAATAGCTGGATATCCCAATCGCAGTGAGAGTGAGCATGATGTTATTGAAAACTCACACGCATCAACTGCGCTTTCATGGGGAGATGGAATATCTCGCGGTTTCTCAATTACCGGGCAGAGCGATCGCAGCGTTGTAGTGGTTGTTGGCGATGGCGCACTTACCGGCGGAATGTCGTGGGAAGCACTCAATAACATTGCATCAGCAAAAGATCGCAACCTTGTTCTTGTAGTTAACGATAATGAACGTTCATATTCACCCACAGTTGGTGGCGTTGCAACCTACCTTTCCACTCTTCGCGTCACGCAAGGCTACGAACGTTTCCTTGACTGGGGTAAAGAAGTACTTCATAAGACTCCAGTTGTTGGTACTCCGATCTATGAAACTCTTCACGGGGTCAAGAAGGGGATTAAAGATATTGTTGCCCCTCAGGGAATGTTTGAAGATCTAGGCCTCAAGTACATGGGGCCGATCGACGGTCATGATTTTCCTGCGCTCGAGAGGGCTCTGGCGCAAGCTAAACAATTTGGTGAGCCGGTCTTGGTGCATGTCATTACAGAAAAGGGTCGCGGCCATCAGCCAGCTATCGAAGATGAGGCTGAAAAGTTCCACGCAGTAGGTGTTGTTGATCCGACCACCGGTGTTCCTGTTACCAAGAGCACTCGAACTTGGACGAAGGTCTTCTCAGATGAACTCGTTGACATTGGCGCCGAGCGTGAAGATATCGTCGCAGTTACCGCAGCGATGCTCGGTCCCACCGGTCTAGATAAATTTGCTGCAGCCTTTCCAGATCGCACAATCGATGTAGGTATCGCCGAACAACACGCCGTTACCAGTGCTGCCGGAATGGCATTTGCTGGTCTGCACCCAGTTGTCGCCGTCTACTCAACTTTTCTTAACCGCGCCTTCGATCAACTTCTCCTAGATGTCGCTCTACATAAGGCGGGAGTGACATTTGTTCTCGATCGTGCCGGAATTACTGGTGATGATGGCCCTTCCCATCACGGTATTTGGGATATGGCACTGACTGGAATTGTCCCCACTCTACATTTGGCCGCACCGCGCGATAGCGCACGATTGAAGGAAGTTCTACGAGAGGCTATTGCAATTAGCGATGCGCCCACTGTTATTCGTTTTCCAAAGGGAGCAGTCCCTGCAGATATTCCAGCTTTTGAACGGCGCGATGGCATTGATGTTCTCTACCGCGGTGAGAGCGCAGATGTTCTTCTGATTAGCGTCGGTGCAATGGCGACGATGTCGGTAGAGGCAGCCTCTCAGGCGTACCGCGAGGGTGTTGGTGTGACAGTCATTGATCCTCGCTGGGTGAAGCCACTGCCGCAATCACTAATCACTATGGCAGATCGTTACAAGAGTGTTGTTGTCGTCGAAGATGGAATCGCACATGGTGGAATTGCAAGTGCGCTCTCAGAAATGTTTAGAAAGGCAGGGCTAGATACTCCAATTCATTCAATTGGTGTACCGCTGGCCTTCATCGAACATTCAAAGCGCTCAGAGATTTTGGGCGATCTTGGAATCACTGCACAAAATATTTCTCGCGAAATTGTGGAATGGTCTAGCTCTACTTTGAAGGCAGAGATGCCACTCCCGCAGGATGAAAACGAGAGCCACAGACAGAATCGCTAATTCCTTCGCGATCTAAGTACGGCAATATTCCACCTAAGTGCATGGGCCAACCGGCGCCCATCAACATGCAGAGATCGATCTCGGCAGGTGTCGCAACAACGCCTTCATCGAGCATCATGCGCGCTTCTTCAGCGAGAGCTTTCAGTGCACGAATTCGAACTTGTTCGGCCGTTGAAGGGCTATCGCCCTTGTGAATGAGTGCAACTGCTGCAGGGTTTGCAACAACTGAACCATCATCTGATTTGATGTAGAAAGTTTTGACGCCCTCTTTAACCATAGCTTCCATGGTGGGGGAGATGCGATAGCGCGGTCCAAGATTTTCATGGAGAGTCTTTGCAACATGTAGGCCGACTCCTGGACCAACAAGGCCGAGAAGTTCAAAGGGAGACATTGGGAAACCAATTGCTCGCATTGCATTATCGGCAACTTCAGGTGATGTGCCTTCATCGACGGCATCGGTGATCTCGCCCATGAAGCGAGTAAGTAGTCGATTGACGACAAATCCCGGAGCATCTTTACAGATGATCATGGTCTTCTTGAGATCTTTGCCGATATTGACAGCGGTAGCAGTTGTTGCATCATCTGTCTTTGAGGTACGAGCAATCTCAAGCAGAGGCATGATCGCAACAGGGTTGAAGAAGTGGAATCCCACAACGCGCTCTGGATGTTCTAGCCCTTCACCCATTCTCTCCACCGAGAGTGAAGAGGTGTTGGTTGCAAGGATGCACTCAGGCGAAACGATTTTTTCAAGTTTCTTAAAGAGTTCTTGCTTGAGTGAGAGCTCTTCAAAGATTGCTTCAATAATGAAGTCACATCCTGCAAATACGTTCTGATCAGCAGATCCTGAGATAAGAAGTGAGAGGCGACCGGCAGATTCTGCGCTCATGCGCTTCTTCTCAACGAGTTTCGCCAATTCATTTTTAACCCAGGCAACGCCCTTATCTGCCCGCTCTTGATCAATATCAGTCATCACGACAGGGCATTTCAAATTGCGAACAAGTAAGAGAGCAAGCTGGGAAGCCATAAGACCAGCACCAACAACTCCGACTTTGCCTACCTTGCGGGCAAGTGCGGCCTTAGGTGCACCTTCTACCTTCTTACGCTTTTTCTGGATCAGGTTAAATGCGTAGAGGGATGCGCGAAGCGGATCAGACATTGTCAGATCGGAAAGTGTCTGATCTTCAGCATCAAAGCCAGCTCCGCGAGAAGATGTGCGAGAAGCTGCCATAAGTTCAAGGGCCTTCATCGGACTTGCAATCTCTGCGCCACCAAACTTCTTCAGTGCAATTGCGCGACCTGTGGCAAGAGCTGCATCCCATGCAGAATCCTTGCTGTGATCTGTGCGTTCAATCTTCTTTGAACCGTTAAGAACTGAAGCAGCGAAGCCGATTGATCTTTCAAGGAAATCTGCTGGCTCAAAGACGCTATCTACAACACCGAGTGCAAGTGCATCTTTTGCCTTCATCATGGTGTTGTTATTAAGCGCATTGGCAATAATTACTTGAACAGCCTTCTCTGGACCAATGAGCATAGGCAAGATCGTTGCGCCACCCCATCCCGGTACAAGACCTAAGAAGACTTCAGGGAGTCCTGTAAATGCCGTTGCTGACAATGTGCGGTATGTGCAATGAAGACCTACTTCAAGTCCGCCACCGAGTGCTAACCCGTTGATAAAAGCAAAGGTTGGAATCCCGCACTCATCGAGTCTGCGAAAGACATCATGTCCAAGTTTTCCAATGGCAACTGCCTGAGAACGTTCAGTAAGGAATGAGAGCGCAGAAAGGTCAGCACCCGCAGCAAAGATAAATGGCTTACCTGTGATGGCAATTGCGGTGGGCTTGCGGGAGATTGCCTCTGTGATTGCAGCATCCAGTGCCATCAATGATTGTGGGCCAAATGTATTAGGTCGAGTGTGATCTGCTCCGTTATCGAGTGTGATCAATGCGAGTGATCCTGTTGCACCAAAGGCGGCGAGATCAACATCGCGCACAAGTGCGTGAGTGATAACTTCTTCTGGAGCACCTTCTGGAAGAACGATTGTTGTCATGAGTTATGCCTTCTTTCCAAAGTGTGGGTTCTCCCAGATAACGGTTCCGCCCATGCCAAGACCGATACACATAGTGGTAATTCCGTAACGGACATCAGGCTTTTCTTCAAAGGTACGAGCAAGGTTGAGCATCAAACGAATTCCTGATGATGCCAATGGGTGACCGACAGCGATAGCGCCACCGTATGGATTGACGCGTGCATCATCATCTGCGATGCCAAAGTGATCAAGGAATGCCAGCACCTGGATTGCAAATGCTTCATTGACTTCAAAGGCACCGATATCAGCGATTGTTAAGCCAGCCTTTTTGAGAGCTTTGATAGTTGATGGAACTGGTCCATAACCCATTACTTCAGGCTCTACTCCAGCGAATGCGAATGTCACCATACGCGCCTTGATTGTGAGTCCTAGCTCAAGAGCTTTAGCTTCGCTGGCAAGAATTGCAGCAGTTGCGCCATCGTTAAGACCCGAAGAGTTACCGGCGGTTACACGACCTGCAGGACGAAAGGGAGTTTTAAGTGTTGCTAGACCTTCAAGAGTTGTTGTGGGGCGAGGTGGTTCATCAACTGTTGCAATTCCCCAACCAAGTTCAGCACTTCGTGCAGCAGTTGGAATCAAATCGCGTTGAATTTTTCCATCAGCATATGCTTGAGCAGTCTTCATCTGCGAAGCGAGAGCGAATTTATCTGCGCGCTCTTTTGTCAGATGTGGGAAGCGATCATGCAGGCGCTCTGCAGTTGCACCCATGGCGAGCGCATCTTGTTCAACAATGCGCTCTGCAAGAAAACGTGGATTGGGATCAAGGCCATCACCGATCGGATGGTTGCCCATATGCTCAACACCACCAGCGATGGCAATATCGTTTGCACCCATTGCAATGGATGCAGCCAAAGTTGTAACCGCAGTCATCGCACCTGCACACCAGCGATCAACTGAATATCCAGGAACTGTGTTGGGAAGGCCAGCCAGCAACGATGCGCTGCGACCAAGGTTCATTCCTTGATCACCGGTCTGTGTTGCAGCGGCGATGGCGACATCATCGATCTGGTCGAGTGGAAGGAGTGGATTGCGCTCAAGAAGTCCACGCATTGCGCGAACCATCAGATCATCTGCGCGAGTGCCGGCATAGAGCGAGCCAGCTTTTCCAAAGGGGGTGCGAACCGCATCGACAAGAACTACAGATGCTGAGGTAGCCATTTTTCCAACTTTCGTAACAGTGAAGTTGGCTCTAGGTTACTGGTCGGTAATACAAAAAGAAAGTGGCGCGCACGCTAATTAGGCAGCTGCTGGCACTCTCTTTGTGGACTCCTTGCTTGAAAGGTATGGGATCAAGACTGCGACGAGGTAACCGCTATAGAAGAACCCTTGTAGCCATGAAGTCGTTGTATCAAATCCAATTGTGCCGCCCAAGAGTGAGGCAACCAGTGACTCCTTAGGCATCCATCCGGTGACATCCCAGATGAAAGCGTCCACACCTGGCAACCAGCCGACTTCTTGGAATTCGTGAATTCCGTAGGAGAGAACGCCAGCTGCAATAACTATGAGGGCAACACCTGTGATCTTGAAGAAGCTAGAGAGATTAATTTTTACTGCGCGGCGATAGATCAAATATCCGAGAGTCACTGCAAGAGCGAGGCCTAGAAGTAAGCCCACAGTGGCAGAGGATGCTGCGCCAACGGTGCGGAAATTTGAATAGACAAAGAGAGCCGTTTCAAGGCCTTCGCGAGCAACTGCAAAGAAGGCTGTGAGAGCGATAGTTACGGGTCCACCAAGGTGGGCTTTATCGACCTTGCCATGGAGCTCATCGCGTAGGCCACGAGCAGCTCGCTTCATCCAGAAGACCATCCAGGTCACAAGAGCCACTGCAATGATCGATGAGGCTCCCGCGAAGATCTCTTCTCCGCGCTCGCTGAGCTGTGTCGATGAGTAGCTTAAGAAGGCACCGAGACCAAAGCTGAGCACAAGGGCGACAGCGACTCCGCTCCAGATCGGCTTAAGGAAGTGGCTGCGGCCAGTCTTGACGACATAGGCAACAAGAATTCCGACAATGAGTGCGGCTTCTAGGCCTTCGCGAAGGGCGATGATGAAGGTACTGAGCATGAGGCAAATCTAGAACCTCTGGGGGAATTACGCAACTCTTTTGTATCGTAATTCAGCCCTACTCGGTGTCGCTTTCATCACCTTCTGGCTCGGGCTTTTCCAGGGGCTCCCGCTCAAGCAAGGCGGCCTCAAGGATGGGAGTAGCAATTTCACGCTGCCACGGGCGCGCTCCAAGCTCTGCAAGGGCGCTGGCAACCTTGCCCGATGGATCACTCCAACAGATGCGGCGCACATGTTCGGGGGAGATCATATTTTCAAGGGGGATAGAGAGCTCTTCAGCCCGAAGTAAAAGATTGTGACGGGCATGAGTAAGGGCTGCATAGCGCAGCGGATATTTTTCTCGCCACACTTTTACAGGTGGCAGGGCATCACTTGCTGCTCGAGTCGGCGGAAGATCATCTTCTGCCAGAGCACGGGCTGCAGCAATTGCAGCTAACCAACGCGGGGTCTGCTCTAACCAACGCGCTCGCAAACCAATGGGGCGCAATACTTTTTCGAGGTGCTTCCTATTTTCACATACAGATTCATCTGTGACCGAAAGTGCTATTGCTGAGATGGCTGCATCAGAGAGCAAGCGACCAGGTGATACATCAAGTTCTTTTCCGAGTTCGTATCGCGATTCCCACAATGACTTAACGACTGCAAGTTGTCGCCGCTTTTTAATATGGTGCATTCCAGAAGTTCTACGCCACGGATCAACACGGGGAGGCGAGGGAGGTGCAGTTAAAATCGCTGCGAATTCTTGCTCGGCCCAATGCGATTTATCGGCAGCCTCAAGGAGAGCATCTACTTCATCACGCAACTCAACGAGTAATTCAACATCGAGCGCTGCGTAGTTAAGCCAATCTTTTGGTAGCGGTCGAGTCGACCAATCAACGGCCGAATGTTCTTTAGCGAGTGATACTCCAAGGAGAGATTCTAAAAGCGGGCCAAGGCCCACGCGGGGTAGTCCTGCTAAACGTCCACCGAGTTCTGTATCAAAGAGTCGCACCGGATTGATACCCACTTCACGCAGACATGGCAGATCTTGCGTGCTGGCATGGAGAATAACCTCATCCGTTGCAAGCAAATTATTGAGTTCTGCAAAGAGTCGATGGCCTGGCCCGAATGGAATGGGATCAAGTAGATGTAAGCCGCCGCCATTTCGAGCTATTTGGATGAGATAGGCACGGGCACTGAATTTATAACCACTTGCACGTTCAGCGTCTAATGCAAAAGGACCGTTACCTTGCGCAAGTTCTGCGATGGCAGCAAAGAATGCATCCTCTGTAGCAATTACTTCAGGCAGGCCAGCCGATGGCGCCAATAGCGGAGTCGGTGCTTGTACTTCTTCTGTCATACGAGTGGCTTATTTACGCGGTTTTGTAATAGAAGCGACGCCATCTGCAATAGGCGGCAAGAATGAAATTTCAGCAATGAGGTTGCACCATGCCATCACGTGGTTAAGCAGAACTTGCCCGACATCTTTACCTTGTTCAAGCACAGGAGTCCATGAAGCACGAATCTCTATCTCTGATTCGTTATTGCGAGGAGAAAGTTTGCCGAAAGATGCGCTAGAAACGCGAGTGACCGTGCCTGATGGAGCGCTATAGGTACAGCCGTAATTTTCCAAAGATGTGAGAAGCCAAGTCCAGCCGACTTCTGGTAGAAGCGGATCTTCCTGCATCGCTGCATCAACATCTGCGCTGACAAAGGTGACACACCGAAATTCGCCTTCCCAGGTATCTTGGCCGCCAGGTTCATGCAAGAGAACAAATCTTCCTGTCGCTACATCATCTTCGGCATCGCCAATTAATCCGTTGGTGACATCTGCGGTGAAGGCGAAAGAGTAGGTGGCTAATTTCTGGGGGGGCGGAACTTCCTCGAGGATAATTTCACTACGGGGAGTGGCGGTTCGAAGGACTTCAATCAGTCGATTAAAGCCGGCTGTCTCCATTGCTTTATTCTAAATTGAGCATGCGCTTGCATGCGGGAGGCGGGACCGCTTCTGCGCTATCTTCTGCTGCATGGCTGCCTTACTTGCACTTTTCTCCAGTGGACTCTGGGGCGCTGCTGATTATCACGCAGGAAATTTGAGTAAGAAATTTCCGCCAACAGCGGTGCTTTCTATTACTCAGATCATTGGACTCATTTTTGGCATCATCCTTGCAACAGCATCTGGAGCGTGGGATGCCCAAGCTTTGGGTAGCGAGGGCTACCTGATTCCTGGAATCGCAGCTGGCTTCTGCGGATATATAGGTTTGATTTGTCTCTATCGCGCACTTGCAACAGGACGTATGGGAGTTGTCTCACCAATAAGTGCCATGAGTGCACTCGTCCCACTTCTCTACGCAATCTTCTTTCTTGATGAACGATTTAACACCCTAGTCACCATCGGAGTTGCCTTTGCCCTGCTCGGTGCATTTTTGGCAAGCGGACCGGAAGTGTCACAAGGGTTACCTCTCAAACCCGTTGTACTAGCACTCGGTGCAGCACTTGGCTTTGGTACGTGTCTAGCATTTATGGCCGAAGGTTCTCAATCGAGTGCGCTGATGACAATGGTTTCAATGCGCGCTGCCACCTTCATAGTAAGCGTGGCGATTTTGATTCGCCTTCGTGGTACCGGCGGTATGGGTAAAGCACATTTGCCATTGTTGATTTTTATTGGAGTTGCAGATTTCAGTGCAAATTTAATACTAGGTGTTGCAACAACAAAAGGGCTGGTTTCCCTTGCAAATGTCCTTGGTGCGCTCTATCCAATTATGACTGCGCTCTTGGCATTTAAATATCTCCACGAACGCTTACACAAAGTTCAATATGCAGGAATTATTAGCGCTGTTCTTGGCGTAGCTCTTATCGCCGCATTCCAATAAAACTAGTTGCGAGTTGCGGTGTAAAAAGTAGTTTCGCCCTCGGTCACATTTTCTACATGGTCAAAGTGTGAAAGCATCTCTTGAATATTGATGCGATCTTCACCGCCTGAAACCTGCGTAACGCTGAGTTCGAGACGATCAACTTCTCCGGAAGAAATGAGTTCGTTAACAATCGAGGGACCTGCCTCGACCAAGATCGATGGGCCAAAGAGGCGACGAGCTCGTTCCAGGGCTTCTGAAGGAGATGCATTCCACCAGTAGGCCTGGCGATTATCTGCCAAGGCGTTAATCATCGATGATGAGATGACGACAACTGGAACTGGAGTTTTTCGATAAGGCTCACTGCGTGCTGTATTTCCACCGATTAAAATCGCATCAACGCGGCGACGGCGCTCCAGAAAACGTGCGCGAT
Source organism: Candidatus Nanopelagicaceae bacterium (assembly GCA_947440735.1). The sequence continues at coordinate 5,214 of CANESA010000002.1, read as the reverse complement.
CCAGAGTTGATGTGACCCCGCGCGAGGATCCATCTTTTGCCGTGCTGCCATCACTTCCGACAACAAGGGTTGCTACAACTTGGCCGGTTCCTTCAGAGGCGCTCATGGGGGCAAGATTAGCGTTTCTGGATCAGGCTCACGGTGAGTTGGGGCAGATCAGCGAGGCGGGTTAGCCTTGGCTACATGGGAGAAGTTTCACGTAGCGATTCGCGCATTCTCTGCATCACCAATGACTTCGGCCCCCGAGCAGGAGGGATCGAAACTTTTGTTATCGGACTTATTGAGAGACTTCCTCGATCCCATGTGATTGTTTATACAAGTGCTCAAGACAATACCGAAGAATACGATCGACGATGGCTCGAGGATTTCGGCGTAGAAGTTGTACGCGATAAAGCGAAAATTCTACTTCCGACACCAGGGGTTGCTTATTGCGTGAAGGCGATCGTACGAGAGCAAAATATCTCCACAGTCTTTTTCGGCGCTGCAGCTCCACTGGCGCTCTTATCTAAGAGTCTGCGCAGGTCTGGGGTACAGCACATAGTTGCACTCACTCACGGACATGAAGTGTGGTGGTCGAAGGTCTGGCCATTTACTCTGGCGATGAAAGGTATCTCTCGCCATGTGAACCATCTGACATATCTTGGTGAATTCACGCGGAGTGCAATTGCAAAGTCTGTAACAAAAGATGCGGTGCAATCTATGATCAAGATTGCACCCGGAATTGATACCGATCACTTTTCACCAGTTGATGCCCACCAATTACGCGGAGAGTTGGGGCTCACTCACAAGAAGGTCATTGTGAGCGTGGGTCGGCTTGTACATCGCAAAGGACAGGATGTTTTGATTGAGGCGATGCCTGCGATCATCAAAGAAGTTCCAGAGGCACACATTTTGATGATTGGCGAAGGCCCATATCGCAGCTACTTGGAAAATCGCGTCAATGCACTTGGTCTCCAAGAGAGAGTTACTTTTATTGGACGTATTCAATATGCAGAATTACCACAATACATATGTGTAGGCGATCTCTTTGTGATGCCATCTCGATCACGATTGGCCGGCTTAGAAGTTGAGGGGCTAGGAATTGTTTACCTTGAAGCAAGTGCATGTGGACTACCGGTCATCGCTGGAAATTCTGGGGGAGCACCAGATGCCGTTCTTGAGGGAGAGACTGGATTGGCCATCGATGGAACTAGTAAGACAGATGTTGCCGCCGCCGTTGTTGAACTTCTCTTAGATCCTGAGCGATCAAAGGCGATGGGTATTCGCGGTCGTCAATGGATTATTCAGGAGTGGCGTTGGGAAATCTGGTCATCACGTTTTGCGAAGCTACTTAAAGTAATCCCATAGTTTTTGCCCTCGCTACAGCGCCTCTGCGCGAATGAGTATCTAGCTTTCTATAAATAGTCGCACAATGACTTTTCACTGTGGCGTGAGAGATGAACATCTTTTTCGCAATATCGGCAACGCTTAATTCACCATTGAGATGAGTTAAAACCATTCGCTCTCGTGGAGAGAGCAATCCTTGAACCTTCTCACGCCCCAAGAGAGCAATGGTGTGGCTGCTGATGAACACTCGTGGTTGGGCGAGTACTGATTTGATAGCAGAGATCAGATGGTCGGCGCTCTGTGATTTAGAAATAAATGCTTGTGCCCCGGACTGAGAAGCCGCAGAGACGAGATCTAGATTATCTTCAAGACTCAGAACAATGATTGCAATTGTTGGGGAATTTTTCCTTGCCCAACTTATGATTTCGAGACCACTTCCATCAGGAAGATTGAGATCAACGGTAATAACATCAGGATTATGAAGTGCAGTCATCGCGATCGCCTCTTTGAGCGAACTAGCTTCGGCTACACAATTAAATCCCGCAGCAGTGAGCGATTTTTTTACTCCATCACGAACGAGTGGATGATCATCAATAATGAGAACCGACGTACTCACAGAGTGATCGTGATGGTGGTTCCGTCCTTTCGGGAATCTATTTCAATGGAGGCACCGTGATTTTCTACTCGCTCAATGCATCCCAAGAGTCCATAACGCCCGGGAGCAGCCATAGCCCCGCCGTGGCCGTCATCAGAGACCTTCACCATGACTCCATCTTCACCTGACAAAAGTTGAAGGTGAATCTGGCTAGCCCCAGAATGGAGATGGGCATTACGCAGTAGCTCAGGGATCACTCTCAGGAGCAGGTCGCAATCAGTATCAGTTAATTCAATCTCCTCAATTGAGATAACGATGCTGGGGGAGATTGAGCGGACAATCTCACGTAACGAAGAGTCAAACTCAGCATGAGATCTAAGGTTATGGATCTCGCCCCGCACCTTTTCTATCAACTCAGAAACTCTGAAGCGAATGGTGCGAACGTCATTACGAATCAGCGCCGGCGTTAGCGGTGCAGCGAGGATAAGATCTAGTTCATAACCCAGTGCAACAAGATCTTGCGCGATACCGTCGTGAATTTCTTGGGCAATCTCGACTCTGGGGGATTGCGCCATGTGAGGGATCGCCCTTTAATCTTTGGTGTAGAGGGCGTCGATCTCTGCGGCGTATTGTTGAGCAACAACATGGCGCTTTACTGAGAGCTTTGCAGTGAGCTGGCCCCCTGCGATGGTGAAGTCTTCAGCCAAGATTGAGAACTTACGAATTGATTCAGCCTTACTTACCGCTTTATTCGCCTCATCTACGGCGGTCTGAATGACAGCGAGAAGATCTGGATCATTGCGCAAGGTCTCAATAGTTGCACCATCTTTTTTGTTGGCTGCAATCCAACCCTTGACCATGTCAGGATCAATTGTGACAAGAGCAGCAATAAATGGTTTGTTATCTCCGACGACCATGCATTGGCTTACCAAAGGATGTGAACGAAGGCGATCTTCAAGGACGGCAGGTGCAACGTTCTTACCACCTGCGGTTACGATCAATTCTTTCTTGCGACCAACAATGTAAAGGAAGCCGTTCTCATCGAGTCGACCAAGGTCACCAGATCTAAACCAACGGTCACCTTCAAATACTTCGCTATTTGCTTGATCGTTCTGCCAATATCCGCGCATCACGATTGGTCCCTTAATGAGGACCTCTCCATCTTCTGCGATCTTAATTGTTGTTCCCGGAATCGGACGCCCCACTGAACCGACGTGGATATTGCCAGTGAGATTCAGAGTTGCTCCAGCAGTGGTTTCAGTTAAACCGTAACCCTCATAGATTGTGACACCAGCTCCACGGAAGAAGTGTCCAAGACGTGCACCAAGTGGAGCACCACCTGAAATCGCCGCTTCAACTGCTCCACCCAAAGTCGCACGAATTTTTGAATAGACAAGCTTGTCAAAGAGACCATGCTTAATGGTCAGCAATGGATTAAATTTCTTAGCATCCAAGTTCTCGCTGTACTCAATAGCAATTGCAGCAGCTTTTCTAAAGATCTTTCCCTTGCCAGCAGCCTCTGCCTTAGCTTCAGCACCGTTGTAGACCTTTTCGAAGATGCGAGGAACGGCAAGAACGAATGTTGGTTTAAATGATTGAAGGTCAGGCAAGAGGCGACCGACTGGATCACTGCAATGTGCCAGATGTAGGCCCGCAGTAATTGCACCGATCTGAACCATGCGACCAAAAACGTGCGCCACTGGAAGAAAGAGGAGCGTTGATCCACCTGGTTTTAAGAATAGGTCGGAGGCTCCCTGCACAACATTGCCGCACTCAGAGAGGAAGTTTCCATGAGTAAGCGAGACACCCTTTGGCTTTCCAGTTGTTCCAGATGTGTAGATCAAAGTTGCCAAAGTATCTGGACTTAATGAGTTTCGACGACGATCGATTTCATCATCGCTGATCTGTGCGCCAGCGCGCGCCAGTACCGAGAGCACATCATCGGTCATTGTCCAGACATGCTTTGTATGTGAAGGCAGCACGCTCTGAGCCAATTCACGATGTGTTGGAGTCTCAACGATTAGTCCGACAGCCCCTGAATCACTCAGAATCCAATCAACTTGTTCTGCAGATGATGTTTCGTAAATTGGAACAACACATCCACCCGCAAACCAGATTGCAAAATCCAAAATTGTCCACTCATATCGGGTGCGTGCCATGATCGCGACACGGTCTCCGATATTGATACCTGCTGCTACTAATCCTTTGGCGGTTGCTCGCACCTCTGCTTCAGCTTCTTTGGCTGTAACCGGCTGCCATCCGTCGCCGAGAGGACGTGACATGATGATGCGCTCTGGTTCAAACCATGCGCGGTGTGCAATGAGTTCGGTGAGGTTTCCCTCAGTGGCTGCAGGGACGAGAGGCTTAACGGAATATTCGGTCATGGGCAAACGCTATCGGGGGAATCACAAAAAAGGGAGATCCCCGAAAGAGATTTCTCGGGGTAACCTTGGGCCATGAGCGATATGAGCAGATCAACAATTGTTATTGAAGCACCTATGAGTCAGGTGAGTGAGGTCATTTTCGATCTGGAGAAGTACCCCGAATGGTCGGATTCCATAACAAAAGTCAAGGTTACTGAGCGCGATGAAGTTGGACGCGTGACTGGCGCGACCCTGACCATCGCCGCCGGCGCCGTCAAAGATGAAGTAAGCCTTTCCTATATTTGGGATGGTGCACCTGATCGCCTCGAGTTTGAACTTGAAGATGCAAATATGCTCACCAAGATGGATGGGGCATACATTCTCAAAAATCTTGGTGATGAAACTGAAGTTACCTATGAACTTTCAGTGGGCCTATCAATGCCGATCCCTCAGATGATGATTACAAAGCAGGAGAAGACAACAATTGATCAAGCACTTGCTCAGCTTAAAGAGCACTGCGAAGGTTAATTGCACTAGTGAGCTACACAATTGGTATTGATGTCGGTGGAACCAAAGTCCTCGGCGGTGTTGTTGACGAGTCTGGAAAGATTCTCATCGATGCACGCCGTGACACTCCTCGTGAGGGTGGTACTGCATTAACTCAAACCATCGCCGATGTTGCGCGAGAATTGATGGCTTCATATTCTGTTGAATCAGTAGGAATTTCTGCAGCCGGTTTTGTTTCATCCGACCGCAAAACAATGCTCGCAACACCGAACATCGCAGGATGGAATGGTGTTGATCTTGACGCGCAGTTAACTACTCTCCTTGGCTTGCCAGTTGTGATTGAAAATGATGCCAACGCTGCGGCGTGGGGAGAAGCTGCCTTCGGTGCAGGTCGTGGCCATGATCATCTCCTCATCGTTACAG
>CANESA010000001.1 GCA_947440735.1 Candidatus Nanopelagicaceae bacterium | reverse complement strand
GATGGCACTGTTGTGGAGATCGATGATGTGCAAACTCCAGTCCCAGGAGTTTCTATCCATCGAGGTCGCGTCCTTTCGGGAGCAATCGAGGTAGGTCAAACGAGCGTTGCAGTCATCGACCAAGAGCGTCGCAATGCAATTTCTCGCGCACACACCGCAACCCATATGGTCCATAAGGCATTTCGTGAAATTCTCGGCGAGACAGCGACTCAAGCCGGCTCAGAAAATTCTCCAGGACGATTTAGATTTGATTTCCCAGCAACGGGTGCTCTCTCAGATGGAGTTCTCGATGATGTTGAAGCTCGAGTAAATGCACTTCTTCTCGATGATCTAGCTGTTACTGCGGAAGTAATGTCGCAAGATGAAGCGAAGAAACTTGGCGCAATGGCGCTCTTCGGTGAAAAGTACGGTGATCGAGTACGTGTTGTCAGCGTAGGAGATTGGGCCCGCGAACTCTGCGGTGGAACCCACGTACACAGATCTGGTCAGCTTGGCGTAGTTAAACTTTTGTCAGAGTCCTCAATCGGCGCTGGAGTACGACGCGTTGAGGCACTTGTCGGCGCAGATGCATATCAATTTTTAGCCCGTGAACATGTTCTGCTCAACTCACTTACTCAGATTATTAAGGGTGCTCGGGTAGAGGAACTTCCAGGGCGAATTAATGATCTCGTTACCAAGATGCGTGATATCGAGAAAGAGTTATCGACTTTGCGCATCGCTTCTGCAATGGAAAGTGCTTCATCTCTGATTTCCGCTGCAAAAGTAGTTGCTGGAACTACAGTTGTAGTTGGATCTCTCGCGGATGGAATAGCAGCAGATAACTTGCGATTGATCGCACTTGATCTACGTGCAAGGAATGCAAACACAGTGGTTGCTCTGACGAGCGTCGTAGAAGAGAAGATTGTCTTGGTGGTCGCAGTCAGTGATGATGCACGCGCAAGTGGTGTGAAGGCTGGAGCGCTAGTAAAACTTGGTAGCGCCATACTCGGTGGTGGCGGTGGTGGAAAAGATGATTTCGCGCAAGGCGGCGGAAGTGATCGCACAAAGATCGCAGCAGCCCTTGATGCGATCGAACTAGCGATCGCAGGCAAATAATGTCTCGGCTGGGTCGTCGCCTCGCCTTTGATTATGGAGATGTACGAATTGGTGTCGCAGTCTGCGATCCTGATGGAATCTTGGCTACACCTCTTGAATTTCTATCTACAAAAGATCCAGCTTTGAAGGCTTCGATCCAATCCCTGTGCAGTGAATATGAGCCTACGAAGATTTATGTCGGACTGCCGCTCAATCTCTCTGGAGACCATTCCGATTCAACTGCGAAGGCCCTTGTATTCTCTGATCTCATCGCCCAGCTGGTCTCATGCCCAGTAGAACTTATCGATGAGCGTCTCACAACCTCATCGGCATCTGCCTCACTTTCTCAAGCAGGTGTCAACGCTAAAGATCAGCGTAAGAAGATTGATTCACAATCTGCAGTGATTATTTTGGAATCGGGATTGGCTAAGGATCGTGAATAAGCGGCCGTTATTGCGCGTAATGGCCGCTCTTATTGCCAGCGTGCTTTCTATCTATCTCCTGTCGATTATTAAGTCTGGTCCGGGATCTGCAGCGGACTTCGATTGTTCTAGTGATCCTGGTCAGCGCACTGCTTCCATAGATGTTGCCTCAGGCGAGACTGGCCTAGAGATTGCCCGCGAATTATTTGAAAAGGATGTCATTGCTTCCTCTGAAGTATTTTTCAGACTTGCTGTGGCAGACCCAAAGGCATCACTCATCGCACCTGGTATCCACATCATTGATACGCAAATATGTGCACAGAACGCTCTTGATCAATTACTCGATAGCAAGCGAATAGCTGGGCTCATCGCAGTATCTGAAGGCGCTTGGATAAGTGAGATTAAGAAACTCTTTAGCAAGGCGGGTTATCCGCCAGCAGAAGTCAAAGCTGCATTTGCTACTGCTGTAATTCCAAAGCCATTCACAGAATTAGAAGGGCTTCTCTTCCCTGCTCAATACAGCTTCGCGCAAGGGACCAAAGCTGATGTAGCGCTCAAAGATATGATTGCGCGTGGCCTTACAGAGGTAACAAAGGTTGGCTTCCTTTCTAAAGAATCTAAATACTCGCCACAGCAACTCTTAATTATTGCATCGATCATCCAAGCAGAGGGTGGCGATGGTGATTTCACAAAAGTTTCACGGGTGATTTACAACCGAATGAAGATAGGCATGCCGCTACAGATGGACTCAACTGTCCATTTTGTTATGGAATCACGGGGAAATATTTTCCTGAGCACTAAATCTACGCTTATCAATTCACCATATAACACCTATAGAAAATATGGCTTGCCTCCAGGTCCGATTGGAAACCCCGGCCTTGACGCAATGAAGGCAGCTGTGGCACCAGCAGCGGGGGATTGGCTCTATTTCATTACCGTCGCGCCACGAGACACGCGCTTTACTTCATCAGCAGAGGAATTCAACACGTGGAAGGTACTCTACAAAAAGAATTTACGAGCAGGAAAGTTTGAGGATAATAAGTGATCAGAGGCGCCGTTCTAGGATCTCCTATCTCTCACTCGCTTTCACCTGCTCTGCATCGCGCGGCCTTCGAGCGCATTGGTATCGCCGGTAGTTATGAATCTATAGATGTCCCAAGCGGCACCTTGCAGCAGTTCTTTCTCGCACATGAATCTGATTTCGATTATTTTTCACTGACGATGCCGCTTAAGGAAGAGGCCCACCTTCTCAATGTGACATGTGATGAACTCTCTCAACACATCGGTTCAATCAATACTCTCTACAAAAAAGACGGTCGTTGGTTCGGTACCTCTACCGATGGTTCAGGATTTTTAGCCGCCCTTGATGCACAGGGTTATTCCAGATGTTCACATGCTCTGATTCTTGGAGCCGGCGGAACTGCACGCGCGGTTGCTGGAGCACTTGATGGAAACGTTGAAACTCTCTCGGTGATGGGTCGCACATCAACTCGCAGAGATGCCCTTGAGCGCTGTGTTGAAAAATCAACTTTCAATTATCTTCCTTGGATTAACGATCCAGATATTAACTCCTACGACCTCATCATCAATACAACACCGGCCGGTGCCGCCGATTTATTGGCAGAGAACTTACCCCCTCACGTTTCGGGTCTCCTCTTTGATGTGATCTATAAGCCTTGGCCAACAGTTCTTGCATCGGCTTGGAGCGATAGATCTGGGAAGGTCATCAATGGTAAAGAGTTATTGCTCTGGCAAGGTTTGGATCAACTTGCCTTAGTTCTCTCTGACGAGATCGATCGTTCATCGCTATCGAGCCATCTCCGCTCGGTACTTTCTCAACTTTAACCACAGTCTCTAGTCATTAAGGGATTGCTGGCGAAGTCATTTGTATTATCCCTGAATGCAGATTGTGGTCTTACCAATTCTCGCGTGGATCGCGCTCGTCGATATCAGAAGTCATCGCATACCAAATAGAGCAGTTGTAATTCTTGCGATTGTATCCCTTGTAACAACTGACGTGAGAAGTTTTACATTTCGCGAGCACTTCTACATGACGATGATCGTTCTCTCTGTCGCGATATTTCTATCAATCTTCTGTGGACTCGGCATGGGCGATGTGAAGCTTCTAGGAGTATTGGCCATCTTCGTCCTACCCTCGCAGGCTAATACATACATGATCTTTCTGGTCACAGTCGCTGTAACAGCGTCGGCTCATGCACTCTTTCTCTCTCGAGGAGACCTACGCAAATCTCTACAGATACCGCTTGCTCCGGCAATATTCTGGGGAACTATCGCGACTTTAATCGCTAAATAGGTAAGCATCAGCGCCGCACATCTGCCAGAATATGCTCATGCGTTGGTTAACTGCAGGTGAATCACACGGTCAAGCGCTCTCAGCAATTATCGAGGGTGTGCCCGCCCATGTTGCAATTGACTCGACCTTTCTTGATTTTCACCTTGCTCGTCGCCGACTTGGTTTCGGACGTGGTGCTCGACAAAATTTTGAAGCAGATAAAATTTCGATTATCGGCGGCGTTCGTTTAGGTCAGAGCCAAGGCGGTCCGATCAGCATTCAGGTGGGCAACTCCGAATGGCCAAAGTGGGAGAAGGTAATGAGCGCCGATCCCGTTGATGCAAGTGAAATTGAAGGGTTAGCGCGAAACGCGCCTCTTACTCGCCCACGCCCAGGGCATGCAGATTTAGTGGGAATGCAAAAATACGATTTTGATGACGCACGTCCAATTCTTGAACGAGCAAGTGCTCGTGAGACAGCCTCTCGTGTTGCCTTAGGCGCGGTAGCTCGTGCATTTTTGGAGCAGAGCGTTGGAATCACAATTCTGAGTCACGTCATTTCGATAGGGACAGTTCGCGTGCCAGAGACTGCCGCGTTGCCGGCCTATAGCGATATGGCGCGCATCGATAGCGATCCCGTTCGTTGTGCCGATGCAGAGACAAGTACAAAGATGATTGCAGAGATCGATAACGCTCACTCAGATGGTGACACGCTCGGTGGAGTCTGTGAAATTTTGGCCTACAACCTCCCGCCTGGACTGGGTTCACATGTGCATTGGGATCGTCGACTAGATGCGCGGTTGGCAAGTGCGATGATGGGAATTCAAGCCATTAAGGGTGTAGAGATTGGTGATGGTTTCACAACTGCTACGCGCAGGGGATCCAAGGCACATGATGAGATTGAACATAACAAGGCAGGGGCAATCGTTCGTCGGAGCGATCGCGCTGGCGGCACAGAAGGCGGGATGTCGAACGGTGAAATTTTGCGTGTGAGTATTGCAATGAAACCAATCTCTACCGTTCCTAAAGCTCTCGATACGATCGATGTAGCAACGGGTCAGGCAGCAAAGGCTATTAATCAGCGTTCAGATGTCTGCGCAGTTCCTGCAGCAGGTGTTGTAGGAGAAGCGATGGCAGCTCTTGTGCTTGCTGAAGCGGTTCTTGAAAAGTTTGGTGGCGATAGCGTTGGGGAGACAAAGCGAAATTTTGAGTCGTATATGGCTCATCTTCGTTTTAAGTAAGATGCCGCAGATAATCTTGATTGGCCCGCCGGGGGCAGGAAAGTCATCTGTTGGAAAAGCTCTCGGCCAACGCCTTTCAACTCATTTTGCTGATACGGATGTGCTGATCGAAAAAGAATCTGGGCTACGTGTCTCTGAGATATTTCTCGATAAAGGTGAACCGTTCTTTAGAGAGCTTGAGCGAGAAATCGTCCTACGAGAACTCGCGGGCTTTGATGGAGTCCTTGCCTTAGGTGGCGGGGCAATCATGAACGCAGATGTCGAGATGGCTCTTCGTGAATCATCAGATCCCATCTTTTTTCTCGATGTCTCACTTTCTAGCGCTGCACCGCGGATCGGCTTCAATCGTGATCGTCCCTTGTTGGTTGGAAATCCTCGAGCTAAGTGGCAAGAGCTGATGAATATACGTCGCCCAATTTATGAGTCTTTGGCAACGTTTACGGTTTCCACTGATTCGGGTACACCGTCACACATTGCAGGGGAAATTGCCGAAATTTTGTCACAGAGCAAGGAAGTAAATTCATGAGCACAGTAATTAGCGTGGGCGGTGAACGGGAGTATGACGTACTCGTCGGGTGTAACTGGAGAGATGAATTAAAGGCGCGAGCACTTGAGCGCACACGTTGTGCGATTATCACAACGGAGGCGATGAAGGTCGCACTTGGGAATGTAGAAGCAGGTGATTGCGAGTTTATATATTGCATCATTCCTGATGGAGAAGAGGGCAAAAGTCCAGATGTACTTCTGAGGCTTTGGAATTGGTTTGCAGCGGCTGGATTTACTCGCTCTGATTTAGTGGTGGGCATCGGTGGTGGAGCGATTACCGATATCGCAGGTTTTGCTGCATCTACCTATCTTCGCGGTATTGATTGGATTGCGATACCTACCTCGGTTGCTGGTTCGGTGGATGCTGCAATAGGTGGCAAAACTGGCGCAAATCTCGATTACGGTAAGAATTTGGTGGGTTCATTCCATTCACCGCGCGCTGTCCTTATTGATCTCTCATGGTTTGCAACTCTTTCAGATCGTGATTTTGCGGCTGGATTGGCAGAGGTCATCAAGTGTGGATTTATACGTGATGCTCAGATCTTGCAACTGATCAAAAGTAAAGATCTGCAATCGTTGCGTCGCGACGAAGCACTTGTCTTGGAGTTAATTAAGCGGGCCGTTCAGGTCAAGGCCGATGTGGTCAGCGGAGATTTCAAAGAGAGTTTTGATCGCGAGATACTTAATTACGGACACACCTTTGGTCATGCCGTGGAGAAGCACGCAAAGTTCTCTCTTCGCCATGGTGAATGTGTCGCTATTGGAATGGCATTCATGGCGCATCTGCAATCAGAGCTAGGGCTCATCACCGATGAAGTTCGGGATCTACATTTTTCGATATTAACCGGTATTAATCTTCCGATTACCTACTCTGCGGGGGATTGGCCTGAGCTTAAGGCCCTCATGTCGATGGATAAAAAATCGCGCGGAAACACTCTCCGTTTTGTGACTATCTCTGAGATTGGAAAAACTGACCGAATTGCAGATGTGGCGCAAGGACATCTTGTGAGCGCATATGAGAAGGTATGTTCATGAAAGTTTTAGTAATCAATGGGCCAAACCTTTCAAGGCTAGATATTCGTGACTCATCGATATATGGCGATATGAGTTACTCACAATTGGAAGCACACATTCGTAGCGCTGCCGAGAGCAATGGCTTTGTTGCAGATGTGCGCCAGAGTGATGATGAGGCGACGATTATTGGATGGCTTCATGAGGCAGCGGATTCGAATACTCCCGTGATCATCAATCCGGCAGCATTTACCCATTATTCGTATGCGATTCGTGATGCGGCAGAAATGGTGAAGGCCCCACTTATTGAGGTGCACCTTTCCAATCCGCTTTCACGTGAGGAATTTAGACATACCTCAGTAATTTCCGGGGTCGCTAATGGAACTATCGGGGGATTTGGTCCGAATTCATATTCGTTGGCATTGGCTGCGCTCAAGACACTCATTTCGTAATCTTTGATGAGGTAAACTTCCACTCTTGAAGCAGATGGCAGATTGCCGTTGCAATGAACTGGAGCATTACCGTGGCAACAACAAATGACCTTAAGAATGGCATGACCCTCGACATTGAAGGGCAGCTATGGACTGTTGTTGAATTTCAACATGTGAAGCCGGGTAAGGGTCCAGCATTCGTTCGCACCAAACTCAAGCAAGTACTGACCGGCAAAGTTGTAGATAAGACCTATAACGCTGGAGTTAAAGTTGAGATTGCGATTCTGGAAAAGCGTGACATGAATTTTCTTTACAAAGAAGGCGATGATTTCGTCTTTATGGATAATGAAAACTTTGATCAAATGACGATCTCTGCAGCAACTGTCGGGGATGCCTCAAACTACATGCTAGAAAATACTGAAGCGATAGTAGCGATTCATGAAGGTAACCCTCTCTACATTGAACTTCCTGCCTCAGTTGAACTCACCGTCACATACACAGAGCCAGGTCTACAGGGTGATCGTTCATCTGGTGGAACAAAGCCGGCCACAGTAGAGACTGGTATTGATGTTCAAGTGCCGCTCTTTATCAAGCAAGATGAAAAGATTCTTGTCGACACTCGCGATGGATCGTATCAAGGTCGCGCAAACTAGTGTCTGCTCGCAGTAAAGCTCGAAAACAGACATTGGACCTTCTCTACGAATCTGATATTCGAAGCAGTGATCTACTGGCACTTCTTGCTTCACGGGATATTGCAGAAGAGGGACCAGATGCTCGCCCTATTCGTGAGTATACGAAATCACTTATTGAAGGCATCCACACCCATAAGCGCAAGATCGATGAATTAATTACTACCTACGCTCAGGGCTGGGATATGGATCGCCTTCCGACTGTAGATCGCAATATTTTACGTTTAGGAATTTACGAGATTCTCTGGGCGACAGATTTGGATGATGCGATTGTTATTGATGAGGCGCTCAGCTTGGCAAAAGATTTAAGTACCGATGACTCAGCGGGGTATATACACGGCGTGCTTGGCAGAATCGCTTCAATCAAATCGAGCCTGTCTCTCTAGTTTTTCTGCAGAGATATTCCTTGCTTCTCTAGCCACACCTGATAGTTATGGTTCTCAATCTCTTGGCTCGCTGCAAAGATCAATCCTAGATTTTCGATATCAGTTGCACGTAGTGAAACCACCGCGCCTTTCCAGTCTCCACGTTCCCTGATGATCTGGTGGATATAGGCGAGAAGATGAGATTTCTCAGCTGTAGGCGGTAGTGCTTGTAGAGCTCGAAGATCGTAGATATGTCGGCTCGATGAATCTGCTGAGCTTAATTCTTGCGCCGGTGCCAAGATATGGATGAGTGAGATCTGAAAAATGTCACAGATTGTCAGCAACTTCGTGATGGAGAGAGTTCGTGTACCTCGCTCATAAGAGCCCATAGCTACAGCAGTGATTGTGCCAGCGGCGCGTTCTTCGAAATCGGCCAAGCTCCACCCCAGGGCTAACCGGGTCGCACGTATGCGCACTCGAATATCTTCTATCTCCTGAATAAGCATGAGGAGCAGGGTAGAGAGAATGGCTCGCTCTGCGCTGGAGATATCCACAGACTTCCGGCCTCTGGTGGTATTCTTTCGCCGCATCCTTTAAGACCCGTCCAGAGAGGCGGGGAAGGAGATTTAAATGAGTTCTGTTCTGCCTGCGCCAGATATCTCTCGCGCCCTTTCTCGTATAGCCCATGAAATTTGTGAACGTAACAATGGGGCATCATCAATCACATTGTTGGGAATCCCAACTCGCGGGGCGCATCTGGCCCTGCGTCTGGCGCTGTTGATTGAAAAAATAGAAGGATCCGCGATACAAGTAGGGACCTTGGATACAACACTTTTTCGCGATGACCTTCGCCTCAAAGCGCCACGAGCGCTGATGCCGACGAACATTCCTGCCCTCGGGATCGAAAACCGAACCGTGATACTTGTCGATGATGTTCTCTACTCTGGCAGAACCATTCGTGCGGCCCTCGATGCTCTCGGCGACATAGGCCGCCCGGCACGAGTACAGCTGGCCGTCCTCATTGATAGAGGCCATCGAGAGCTCCCGATACGAGCAGATTTTGTTGGAAAGAATATTCCCACCTCTACCTCGCAATCAGTCAAAGTTCTACTCACCGAACTTGATGGAGTCGATGATGTTCTCGTCTCAGATGGAGGCGGAGAATGAAGCACTTACTCTCCATCGCCGACATCAGTCGAGTTGATGCAATCAAAATCTTAGATACAGCTGCTGAATTGGCAAGAGTCAGCGATACTCCGATGAAGAAGCTTCCGACTCTTCGTGGTCGCACTATCGTCAATCTCTTTGCAGAAGATTCAACCCGCACTCGAATCTCTTTTGAAGCCGCGGCAAAGAGACTCTCGGCAGATGTCATTAACTTCTCTGCCAAGGGATCAAGTGTCAGTAAAGGTGAATCACTCAAAGATACCGCGCAGACTTTGCAAGCCATGGGAGCAGATGCGGTAATCATTCGACATGGAGCATCTGGCGCACCTGCACGGCTTGCAGCATGTGAGTGGATGTCGGGCGCTGTCATTAATGCAGGAGATGGAACTCACGAACATCCAAGCCAAGCTCTTCTGGACGCATTCACTATTCGCAAACACTTGTCGCAAGGGCGCGAGGATCTTCAAGGATTGCGCGTGGCAATTGTCGGTGATGTACTTCATTCACGAGTCGCGCGATCAAATGTCTTGTTGCTTACCAAACTCGGTGCACATGTCACTCTCGTCGCGCCTCCTACCTTGCTTCCTGTCGGTGTAGAGAGTTGGCCTGTCACTGTTTCCTATGATTTCGATCAAGTTCTTGACTCGCTGGATGCAGTAATGATGTTACGTGTACAGCAAGAACGAATGGGCGAACTCTTCTTCCCTAATGCTCGTGAGTATTCACGTTATTTTGGCCTCAATACAGACCGACTTAACGCACTGCATCCAGGAGCAATTGTTATGCACCCAGGTCCAATGAACCGTGGTTTAGAGATCACTGCAGAGAGTGCAGATAGTGCACGTTCTGTGATTGTCGAACAGGTCGCAAATGGTGTGAGTGTGCGTATGGCGATTCTCTATCTTCTCTTAGCTGGCGATACTTCGATTGAGGCGGGCTTATAGTGACTACTGATACAAAGAAAACTCTCATCAAGAATGGAACTCTGGCAGATGGCCGAGTCTGTGATGTATTGATCGAAGATGGATTAATACAGGCAGTTGCTCCTTCAATAAATGATAATGATGCGATCGTCTGTGATGCTAAATCTATGATCGTGATGTCTGGTTTGGTAGACCTCCACACTCATCTACGCGAACCAGGTAAGGAAGATTCGGAGACAGTTCTCTCAGGTTCACGCGCAGGCGTCAAGGGTGGATACGTTGCACTCTCAGCGATGGCAAATACTTCTCCTGTTGCAGATAACGCTGGAGTTGTTGAGCAGGTGTATCGACTAGGCAAGAGCGCTGGTCTCCTTGATGTATTTCCAATCGGCGCAGTAACTCAAGGCATCGAAGGAAAAGTTTTAGCAGAGATCGGCGCGATGGCGGATTCGGTTGCGCAGGTTCGTGTATTTAGTGATGACGGCAACTGCGTCAGCGATCCGCTTGTCATGCGTCGCGCACTTGAATATGTAAAGAAGTTTGGGGGAGTTATTGCTCAGCATGCGCAAGAGCCTGCTCTCACTTCCGGCTCTCAGATGAATGAGGGAATAGTCAGCGCAACACTTGGGCTTAAAGGCTGGCCAGCAGTTGCTGAAGAAGCAATTATCGCTCGCGACGTGCTTTTGGCAGAACATGTGGGATCACGCCTACACATTTGTCATCTGACAACCGCAGGTGGTGTAGAAATTATTCGTTGGGCTAAAGCGCGAGGAATTGATGTCACTGCAGAAGTAACTCCACATCACTTGCTACTTACAGATGAAAGTGCGAGAAGTTACGACCCAATCTTTAAAGTGAATCCTCCTCTACGGACAGAAGCTGATGTGATGGCGCTACGTCACGGTCTGGCAGATGGAACAATCGATATTGTTGCAACAGACCATGCACCACATCCTGGCGAAAGCAAGGAATGCGAATGGCAAGAAGCAGCATTTGGAATGCTCGGACTTGAACACGCGCTTTCTATCGTGGCCGCAACTATGGTCGAGTCAGGGTTTATGGATTGGGCAGGGGTGCAGAATCGCATGAGTGTGGCACCTGCGCGTATCGGAGGTTATGGTGATCACGGGCGCGAAATAGCAGAGGGAGCGCCTGCACATCTCACTGTGATTAATCCCAAAGCTTCGTACCGCGTGGATCGCGACCAATTGCAATCCAAATCACGAAATACTCCATTCCATGGAATGGAATTCTCAGCCCGCGTCGTTGCGACCTTCTTTCATGGTCAGGCTGTGTATCAAGAAGGTACAAGCGTATGAGTAAAGCATTTCTCGTTCTCGATGATGGCCGCATCTTTGAAGGAAAGAGTTGGGGTGCCACTGGTCGCACTTTTGGTGAAGCAGTATTTCAAACTGGAATGACTGGATATCAGGAGACCCTTACTGATCCTTCTTATCATCGCCAAGTCGTAGTAATGACTGCTCCGCATATCGGCAACACTGGAATGAACGCTTACGATAACGAAAGCTCAAAGATTTGGGTTTCTGGTTTCGTAGTAAGAAATCCTTCACCAATTACTAGTAATTGGCGGAGTGAAATTGACCTTGTTGATGTCCTTGTTGAACAGAATATTGTGGGAATTTCCGGAATTGATACACGCGCTTTGACTCGACATTTGCGCGACCGCGGAGCGATGCGGGTTGGAATATTTTCTGATCTCGAACTCTCTCGCGAAGAGATGGTGATTGAAGTGCGCAAGAGTGGCCAAATGGTCGGATCGTTCCTCAGCGCAGATGTTTCTACACCTGAGATCTACACGATTGCGGCTAAGGGTGAAAAGAAATTTAAAGTGGTGGCCGTAGATCTGGGTATTAAGGGTGCGACGCCACGTGCAATGTCTGAACGAGGAATCGAAACTCATGTAGTTCCCTATGACTCATCATTTGCGGAGATTATGGCGCTCAACCCGGATGGAGTATTTCTCTCCAATGGCCCTGGCGATCCAGCAACAATGACTGAAACGGTGGGCCTTGTCCGCGAGCTACTTCTGGAAGAAATTCCAATCTTCGGAATTTGTTTTGGCCACCAGATCCTTGGAAGAGCCCTTGGATTTGAAACCTACAAATTACAATTTGGACATCGCGGAATTAATCAGCCTGTCATCGACAAGCGAAACGGCAAAGTAGAAATTACATCTCATAACCACGGTTTTGCGATTCAAGCACCAACGGATGGCCAATTCTCAACAGTTTTCGGACCGGGTCGCGTGACACATGTCTGCCTCAATGATGATGTTGTGGAAGGTCTCGAACTTCTTGAACGCGGCGCTTTTAGCGTTCAGTACCATCCGGAAGCTGCTGCAGGTCCGCACGATGCGGCCTACCTCTTCGATCAATTTGTATCAATGATGGAGAAGTTTCCACGAAAGGCTGGCGCACTCTAATGCCTCTCGATCCGTCGATTAAATCTGTCCTCGTCATTGGTTCTGGACCAATTGTTATTGGCCAGGCATGTGAATTTGATTATTCAGGTACACAGGCATGTCGCGTTCTCAGAGCTGAAGGTATTCGCGTAGTTCTTGTAAATTCAAACCCAGCAACAATTATGACCGACCCTGAATTCGCTGACGCAACATACATTGAACCCATCACACAGGAATTTATCGAACGAATTATCGCAAAAGAGCGACCTGATGCCGTTCTTGCGACGTTAGGTGGACAGACTGCGTTGAATGCCGCTATCTCTCTCTTCAAAGCTGGCACGTTAGAGCGTTATGGTGTCCGCCTGATTGGCGCAGATGTTGATGCAATCGAACGAGGAGAGAATCGCGAGATATTTAGAACGATCGTTGAGAAAATTGGCGGTGAATCTGCAAAATCTGTCGTCTGTCATACGATGGATGAAGTGTTGGAAGCAGTGAAGGTACTGAATTATCCAGTCGTTATTAGGCCTTCTTTCACTATGGGTGGCTTAGGTTCAGGTATTGCCTTTAATGAAGAGTCACTCCACCAGATCGCTGGTGCAGGTTTGAGACATAGCCCAACCTCCGAGGTGCTACTCGAAGAGTCCATCATCGGATGGAAAGAGTATGAGCTAGAGGTCATGCGTGATTCCAGCGACAATGTTGTCATCGTCTGTTCTATCGAAAACATTGATCCTATGGGCGTTCACACTGGTGACTCAATTACAGTGGCACCAGCCCTCACATTAACTGATGTCGAATTTCAGAAGCTGCGTAACCTCTCGATTGAGATTATTCGTGAAGTCGGAGTCGCGACAGGTGGTTGCAATATTCAATTTGCAGTCAATCCCGATGATGGTCGCATCATTGTGATCGAGATGAACCCACGCGTTTCACGGTCGAGTGCTCTGGCATCAAAGGCAACGGGTTTTCCTATCGCAAAGATCGCCACAAAGCTTGCGATTGGCTACACCCTTGATGAGATTCAGAATGACATCACCAAGGTCACACCCGCCTCATTTGAACCCACTCTTGATTATGTTGTTGTGAAAGCTCCGAGATTTGCCTTCGAGAAGTTCCAGGATGCAGATCCACGACTGACTACAACGATGAAGTCTGTCGGTGAAGCAATGGCTATTGGTAGATCATTCCCGGAAGCGCTGATGAAGGCGATGCGGTCATTGGAGAGAAAAGAGTCGATCTTTACCTTCCCTGAAAAAATTTCCGAATCTCGGATATCTGCGTTGATGGATCAGATATCGATTCCAACTGAGTACCGCTTGCAGCAGGTCCAGCAAGTTCTTTGGGCAGGTAAGAGCGTTGAAGAAGTGTATGAAAAGACGAAAATCGACCGCTGGTTTCTTACGCAGATCGAATCAATAAATGTTGCGGCGCGCGAGATTGCACAACCAGGTGAACTCACCGTGGAAGCGATGCGCTATGCCAAAGAGCACGGGTTTTCAGATAGTCAGATAGCGATCCTGAGAGGCAGCACTGAAGAAGAAATTAGAAAGACACGTGCCCATCTCAACGTCCGGCCTGTATATAAAACGGTGGATACCTGCGCCGCCGAATTCGAAGCATTTACTCCCTACTATTACTCGAGCTATGAAGAAGAGAGTGAAGTAAAGCCAAGAATTGCTCCTGCAGTCATCATTCTCGGAAGTGGCCCAAATCGCATCGGGCAAGGAATTGAATTCGATTATTCATGTGTTCATGCTTCATTTACTCTCCATGAAGCCGGCTTTGAAACGATCATGATTAACTGCAATCCTGAAACGGTGTCGACAGATTACGACACAAGTGATCGACTCTATTTTGAACCACTGACTCTTGAAGATGTATTAGAAGTCGTTCATGCAGAGACGCTTGCTGGCCCTGTGCTTGGCGTCATCACCCAGTTAGGCGGACAAACTCCACTGGGTCTTGCAGCCGGACTCAAAGCCGCTGGAGTAACAATCCTTGGTACAAGCCCTGAAGCAATCAATTTAGCTGAAGAGCGTGGCGCATTTGGAGATGTACTTGCGTCGGTACATCTGACAGCACCTGAATTTGGTATGGCATCCTCACAGATGCAAGCGATTGAGATTGCACATCGCATCGGTTATCCAGTACTCGTGCGTCCATCATTTGTGCTTGGTGGTCGAGGAATGGAGATTGTTTACGATGACGCATCCCTTTCTTCCTTTATTGCGCGCGCAACAGATATCACTCCCGATCACCCTGTCTTAGTGGATCGCTTCCTTGATAGCGCAATCGAGATAGATGTTGATGCGCTCTTTGATGGTGAAGAACTATTTTTGGGTGGAGTGATGGAGCATATTGAAGAGGCGGGAATCCACTCTGGAGATAGTGCTTGTGTGCTACCTGCAATGACAATTTCTGCTGAACAACTTGTTCTTATTCGTGAAGCAACTCTGAAAATTGCTCAGGGTGTTGGTGTACGCGGGCTCATCAATATTCAATTTGCGTTGGCCGCTGACACACTTTATGTTTTAGAGGCAAACCCTCGTGCATCTCGTACCGTTCCTTTTGTCTCGAAAGCAACTGGTGTACCACTTGCTAAAGCTGCCGCACGGATCTCCGTAGGTTCTACGATTGCCGAATTACGTCTAGATCACACACTTCCTGAAAGTGGCGATGGTGTTGCTAAGGGAATTTCAGTGAAGGAAGCAGTCCTGCCGTGGAACCGATTTAGGCGGATGGATGGCAGAGGGGTCGATGCAGTACTTGGACCTGAAATGCGATCGACAGGCGAAGTCATGGGTATCTCCTCAACGTTTGGCGCAAGCTATGCCAAGAGTCAGATCAGCGCCTTTGGTTCACTTCCAAAATCAGGATCAGTTTTTGTCTCTCTCGCTGATAAGGATAAGGAATCAGGTCTAGCACCTGCCAAGTCTCTAGCCGCACTTGGTTTTAGACTCTTTGCAACTTCAGGCACTGCAGATTTTCTCGCTTCTCATGATGTAATGACCGCACGGGTTCGCAAGGCCTCTGAAGGCTCAGGTCCCTATGGAGAGAAAACGATTGTTGAGCTGCTCAATGGGGGAGAGATAGATCTCGTGATTAATACCCCTGTAGGACGCGGAACAAGAGCTGATGGATGGGCAATTCGAACGGCGGCAATCCAGCGATCTATTCCGTGTATTACTACAACAGCAGGCTTTAGTGCAGCCGTTGAAGGAATTAAGGTCTTACAAGCTGGTGACTTGGATGTTCGTCCAATTCAAGATTGGTTGAGAGATTGATGAGCAGTATTAACAAGAGCGCGGCTCAACTCAACGCAACAATTTTAAGTAATAAGCGAGTAGGGGCCTACCACCAGCTTCTTCTTGCTATTGGCGATCTTGCCTCAGTCTGTCGCCCAGGAAACTTTGTTGCTATTTCTGTGGGAGGCGATACATCGAAGATGATTCTGCGAAGGGCTTTTGCGATCTCACGAATTACCCATGGAAGTGCATCTGGGGGAGCAATGGAGTTAATTGTCGCTCCTTTCGGCTCTGGATCTAAATGGTTATGCGCGCAAGAAGAAGGTGTTGAGTTAGATATCGTCGCACCTCTTGGTAAAGCTTTTGGAATACCTACAAGTCCTGTCAACGCCCTTCTTGTCGGAGGCGGATACGGATCAGCACCGCTCTTCGGGTTAGCAGAAGTTCTCAAGGCTCGTGGATGCAAAGTCGATATGCTCTTAGGGGCAAGTACAGGGTCGAAGATTTACGCTCCGTTAGAGGGTAAGCGAAGTGCTTCAACGTTAAAGATATTTACAGAAGATGGCTCAATGGGCGAACACGGAAGAGTGACCGCACCAATTCGCGCACTTATAGCCCAAGGCTCTGTTGATGTGATCTACTCGTGCGGTCCAATGTCTATGTTACGAGCGATCTCTGAAATTACAGATGGCACAGATGTTGTTCACCAATGTGCGGTTGAAGAATCCATGGCATGCGGAATTGGTATCTGTATGACCTGCGTGCTACCCGTAAAGAATGAAGAAGGCTCAATCTCGATGCTCCGTTCATGTATTAACGGTCCGGTAATGGATGGAAGTACGGTTGCGTGGGATCTTGTTGGAAAAACCCCACCCGTTGGTATTCAATGAATCAGCCATCCTTGGATTTCTCTACAACGCTAGGAAATGCCTGGTTTCCTGCGCCGATTTTTACTGCGAGTGGTTGTGCAAGTTCGGGTAAAGAACTCTCGCAATTCTTCGATCTTCGCGATATAGGAGCAGTCGTTACTAAATCAGTGATGAATAAAGCTAGACATGGCCGCGCTACACCGCGAATGGCAGAGACGCCGTCGGGCATGCTCAATTCAATTGGTCTTCAAGGTCCCGGTATTGATCAATTCTTAGCTCAGGATGTTCCGTGGCTATTGGAAAAAGGTGCTCGCGTCATTGTTTCAATCGCTGGTGAGACCACAGATGAGTACGCGATGTTGGCCCGAAAGATTCGTTCAGTGTCGGGAATTAGCGCACTCGAAGTAAATATTTCATGTCCCAATGTTGAAAATCGTGGAATGGTCTTCGCATGTGAGCGAGATACAGCTGCCCGTGCAATAGATGGCGTCCGTAAAATTATCGGAGGAGAAATTCCGATCATTGCAAAACTCACTCCAGATGTCACAGATATCACCAGTATTGCCTCGGCAGTTGTAGATGCCGGCGCCGATGGATTGGCGCTGATAAATACGGTTCTTGGAATGGTAATAAATCTTGACACGATGAAGCCACACCTTGGTGGAAAAACTGGTGGTTTATCAGGGCCGGCAATCAGGCCCGTTGCTGTTCGCGCGATTTATCAAGTGCATAGCGCTATGCCCCACGTTCCAATCCTTGGAATGGGCGGTGTTACTTCAGGACGTGATGCGCTCGAACTTATTTTGGCCGGTGCATCAGGTGTCTCAGTAGGTACAGCAAGTTTTGGTGATCCAATGGCGATCCCTCGTATTCAACGCGAACTCACAGCGCTCTTGATTGCAAAGGGATTCACTTCCCTTAAGGATGCTATTGGTTTCGCTCATCGAGAGGACGCCAAGTAAATGGCTCAACCCCCAATAATTCTCGCAGTCGATACCTCTGACTTTGATACAGCGCGCGCTTGGATTGATGCCACTCGGGAGAGTATTGATATCTATAAATTGGGTCTCGAATTCTTTCTCACCTTTGGATCTGCAGGCATCGAAAATATTGCCCGAGAAAGTGGCGCATCGATATTTCTAGATCTTAAGCTTCACGATATTCCAAACACTGTAAAGAAATCAGCAGGAGTTGTAGACCATCTTCACCCACGATTCCTGACGGTCCATGCAAGTGGAGGCGCTGCGATGATCAGCGCCGCAGTCTCTGCCGTGACTACTACATCAATCACTGCAGTGACCGTCCTTACTTCCCTTGCAGATTCTGATCTCTCTGATCTTGGATATGCAAAACCCGCACTAGAGACGGCGGTCTCCATGGCTCGCGTCGCAACGGATGCGGGTGCAACATCGATTGTCTGTTCGCCTCTCGAGATTGAAGCGATTCGCGCAGTCATTCCGCAATCGGTTGAGATCATCACTCCGGGTGTTCGTCCGGCGGATGAAGCAGGTGGAGATGACCAAATGCGCACGATGACGCCCGCGCACGCTATGAGGGCGGGGGCAAATTTCTTAGTGATCGGTCGTCCAATAACATCTCGCTGGAGTGAAGGTAAGGCTGCGATGGCTGCACGAGCCGCGCAATTAGTTGCCTCCATTCACGAGTAGCACCCTGATCCTCTAGATTATCGTCATGAGAAAACCGCCCGTCCTCACGGAAGCAGAACGTGCGGCAGCGTTAGAAAAAGCAAGAATCTCCAGATCTCATCGAGCCGAAATAAAGGCAGAGGTCAGAGTTGGCAATCTCACAGTGGAACAAGTTGTAGAACTCTCTACAAGCGATGAAGCAGTTGCAAAAATGCGCGTTTCTGAATTACTTGAATCTATGTCAGGTGTCGGAAAAGTAAGAGCTATCTCAATTCTCGATAGACTAGGCATCTCTCGTACGAGGCGAATCATGGGTCTCGGACATCATCAACGCAGAGCACTAATAAAGGAGTTCGCGATTCCTCGAGACAAGATGCATGATGGCAGCCTCGTTGTCCTCTCAGGTCCTGGGGGAGTTGGGAAAAGTACCGTTTCCAAAGAGATTCGAGCGCACAATGATTTTTGGGTGAGCGTCTCTGCAACAACACGTAAGCCGCGACATACGGAATCTCATGGTGTTGATTACATCTACATGAGCGATGAAGAATTTGATCGTGCTATCACTAACAATTATTTTCTTGAGTGGGCTGCTTTTGCTGGTGCGCGCTACGGAACTCCACGACAACCTGTTCTCGATGCACTCTCGGAAGGTAAGGACGTTCTCCTTGAAATTGATATTGAAGGAGCTAAGCAGGTAAAGGCGAATTGGCCTGATGCAATTCTTGTCTTTCTTGAGTCACCATCATGGGAAGAGCTCGTTTCGCGATTAGAAGGAAGAGCCACCGATTCTCCTGAGAGAAGGGCCGAGAGGCTTGCTCTGGCCCAAGAAGAGATGGCTCAATCGCCATTTTTCGACCATATCCTGGTCAATGACCAGGTCGAGCATGTGGTTGCAAGCCTGATAAGATTGGCGCATTCGCAGCGGTCTTAAAGAATGAGTCTGCCACGCGCTAAAAATATAGGAGGCACTGATGGACGGAATCACCAATCCACCAATCGACGAACTTCTCGATAAGAGCGGATCGAAATATAGCCTCGTGCTTTACGCAGCTAAGAGAGCGCGACAGATCAACGCATATTATTCGCAGCTCGGTGAGGGTCTCCTTGAATATGTCGGACCATTGGTCGAGACACACGTTCACGAGAAGCCGCTATCAATTGCTCTTCGTGAAATCAACGAAGGTCTCTTGACCATTGAAAATCTCGATCCAGCAGTTAAGTAACCACTAGGAAACGTATCTCGTGTCCACACGCGAAGTAATTCTTGGCGTTGGTGGTGGAATTGCTGCCTATAAATCCTGCGATCTCCTTCGTCGTCTTCAAGATCAAGGATTCGGCGTTACTGTCATTCCAACTCCATCTAGCCTCAACTTCGTAGGTAGAGCAACGTGGGAAGCTCTCTCGGGCCGTCCGGTAACGACAACGGTGTGGGAGAAGGTCGACGAAGTAAGACATGTTTCATTGGGAAGTGCAAGTGATTTCATCATCATCGCACCAGCAACTGCAGATTTAATTGCTCGCATCGCGCAAGGTCGTGCAGATGATTTGCTCACCAATACGATTCTTGCAAGTGCAGCGCCGAAACTTATCGTTCCTGCAATGCATCCGGCGATGTGGTCTAATCCGGCAACACAAGCAAATGTTCAGCTTCTTCGCGACCGTGGATTCTTTGTTATGGATCCTGATCATGGGCGACTGACTGGAAAAGATGTTGGCGTTGGTCGATTCCCTGAAACTTCACGCATTCTCGCCGAATTCAATTCAATCGCGAATCCCGTCCATGATCTCCTTGGACGAAAAATACTAGTGACGGCAGGTGGCACTCGTGAGCCACTGGATCCAATTCGATATATTGGCAATCGTTCTTCAGGTAAGCAAGGGTATTCAATCGCTCGCGCAGCATCCCGCCGAGGTGCTGATGTCACTCTCATCCTTGCAAATAGTGAGTTACCTGATCCATCAGGAATCCGTTGCATAAGAGTAAGCACGGCGGAAGAAATGTTTAGCCATGTAGAGAAAGAATTTGATCAATGTGACGTCCTGGTCATGAGTGCAGCGGTTGCAGATGCTAAACCTTCGCAGGT